>DOJM01000508.1:12157-13888 GCA_003529225.1 Paenibacillus sp. | reverse complement strand
GGAACCGCGAGAATGGCACCAAACGTTGTACCGACCAATGCCATCCGGATCGTCTCCAGCATCGCATCTATAATATTGTCAAAATACCCCCAGTTTGGAGGGAACATTTCCTTAAGCAGATCCAGCATATTCGGCAGGCCGGAGATCAGTTCACCGATGGATGAATCGGTCAAAACCGCACTTCTCCACAGTAATACTACTAATATAATGGCTGTAAAATAATGTTTTATCTTCCTTGGCGGTTTGGGATGTAGCTTCTCTGCATTTGCACTCATATCACATGCCTCCGCTTACAGGCTCACCTAACAACTCATCCTGATGAATCGGTCTTCCGTATATCTCAGCAAACTTCTCATCGGTTGCCTCCGTTACCGGACCATCGAAGACCACTTCTCCTGCCCGGAGCCCAATAATCCGGGTAGCATATTCTCTAGCGAGATCGATAAAATGCAAGTTCACGATAGTGGTAATCCCAAACTCCACATTAATCTTTTTCAAATCATCCATAACCTGCTTGGTCGTGAGCGGATCCAGTGAAGCGACAGGTTCATCTGCAAGGATAATTTGCGCCTCCTGCGCAAGAACACGAGCAATAGCCACTCGCTGTTGCTGACCTCCAGATAGTTGATCTGCACGGGTGTAGGCCTTCTCAGCGATATTGACCCGATCGAGCGACTCAAAGGCTAAATCGATATCTTTTTGCGGGAATTTACCGAGTATCGTCCGTATGGTGGAATGATAGCCCACCCGTCCTGCCAATACATTACGAAGCACAGTCGTACGTTTCACTAAGTTGAAACTTTGAAAGATCATTCCGATATTCCTGCGAATCATTCGTAGCTGGCTTCCCTTCGCCTTCGTGATGGACTGCCCATTTATAAGAATATCGCCTTCCGAAATATCATGAAGCCGGTTAATGGAACGCAGCAAGGTTGACTTCCCTGCTCCAGAAAGACCAACAATAGCTACAAATTCCCCAGCTGGAATAGTCAGATTAATGTTGTTTAAGCCTTTAGTTCCGTTTTGATATGTCTTGGATACATTCTGAAGCTTTATCATGAAATCATTCCTTTGTGTGTTTTCGTATAATCGTATAAAAGAGAAAGAGATAGCCAGATCCGGGGGGGAATCCGGAGCTGGCTATCCTTAATGCCTGTTATACACCAACATCGTTGTATCCTTGAACGGCTTGGACTACTCTGTTTTTACTTTATTGTTGTATTCACGAACAATGTCAAAGTTGCTATCTTGTGACTTCACATAACCTTCATGAGAATAAATTTCTTTAACAATCTCATGTCCTTCTGTGTCAGCTGCGATATCAATGAACGCCTGCTGAATCTTCTCCATCCATTCCTTATTCATATCTGAACGGACCGAAATTGTATCATTAGGGATTTTATCCGTAAAGGCAAGAACACGGGTATCTTCAAATACTTTCGGATAATCCTTAATGACAATATTCCGGGCATCTTGGAAAATAGCTGCTGCATCTACGTCACCGTTCAGCACAGCGAGTACGCCTTGGTCATGTCCCTTGACCGTAATGGCTTGTACATCCTTCAACGGATCAAGTCCCGCATCCATCAGTGTTGCTGCCGGCCATACAAATCCTGCAGAGGATGTAACGTTTTGATAAGCGATTTTTTTGCCTTTCAAATCGGCCACGGATTGGATGGGAGAATCTTTCTTAACGATAATCATTGATTTATAGAAATCAGCTAATTCATC
>DOJM01000508.1:11076-12134 GCA_003529225.1 Paenibacillus sp. | reverse complement strand
CAGCAGCTCCTTTTTCTTTGGCCAATACGTAAGCTGTTGGAGGAAGGAAACCTACATCCACCTTTTTGGAAGCCATAGCTTCGATAACAGTGTTGTAATCAGTAGAGACACTTACTTCTACAGGAATACCGAGTTTATCACCCAGTAATTTTTCAAGAGGTTTCGCCTTAGCTTCGAGCGTATCCGCATTTTGGGAAGGGACAAATTGTACTGTGAGCTTCTCAGGAACATAACCCTCTGCTACAGGAGCTGCCGTTTCCTTCGGTGCATTTGTTGCATCTGTCGATCCTTGGTTTGCAGTATTAGTAGTGTTGTTAGCACCACAACCACTAAGCAATGTAATAGACATCATTAGTGGCAATACGAACTTACTTATTTTTCTCAAACGAAAGACCTCCACTGTTTTCTTTTTTTTAGTACTTCTCNNAGCATCTAACTATCAAATATATGTAAAATTTATTCCAATCTCTTAAAATTTCCAAATTATCTGCTAGAATGAGGTCTGAACTTATTATCCGTAGGAGGCTACCCATGAATAAAGACAGCACCTTAACCTGTGAAATCCTCATAACAAGTGATCTACATGGGCATTTAGGGCCCATTGATTACCGTACGGGTGAGAAACGACAAAAAGGCTTAGCAACCATTGCTAGCCTTATTAAACAAGAAAGATCCCATTGTCAGGAGCTAATACTTCTGGATAACGGTGACCTTATTCAAGGTACACCGCTAGCTTATTATGCAGCCACACAGTACAGTGACGAACTAAATCCAGGGATAGCCCTACTAAACGAATTGAAGTATGACGCTGCAATTGTCGGCAACCATGAATTTAATTTTGGTAAGCCACTGCTTAATAAAGCCATTCAAGATTCTAAATTCCCTTGGTTATCTGCTGGATTATAGATTGCGCGACATGTAANNAACCTGCATTTGGAAAACCCTATATTATCAAATGGATAGACAAAAAAATCAAAGTAGCCATCCTAGGAGTTACCACACATTACATTCCCCACTGGGAGAATCCTGTCCATATAGAAGGACTTCAATTTAAGGAA
>DOJM01000508.1:4738-11057 GCA_003529225.1 Paenibacillus sp. | reverse complement strand
CGTTAGAGACTGTAAAACTTTGGTGTGCCACTATTAGAGAAGAAGAACAGCCCGATTTACTCGTTGTAGCTTATCATGGCGGGTTCGAGCGCGACCTCCTTAGTGGTGAACCTGTAGAGAGACTAACTGGAGAGAATCAAGCCTACGCAATGTGCACTGAGGTTGAAGGCTTAGANNTAAATGGTGTGACGATCATACAGCCTGGTTGTAATGGACATTCCCTCGGTAAGATTTCAGTAGTCTTTCAAAAAGAAAACGAGCATTGGAAGATTAGAAGTAAGCAAGCCGAGCTTCTTGCTGTGGGTGACAAGACCGCTGTAGATGATACAATTCTAGAGCTTAGCAGCACTCTTGAATCAGAAACAGAAACCTGGTTGGATGAGAGAATAGGTACAGTTATCGGTGATCTATCTATTTCTAGTGCGGATGAATGCCGAATGGCTGACCATCCCTTTATAGAATTCATGAATAAGGTACAGATGGAGGCTACAGGTGTAGAGATCTCGACATCAGCTTTACTCAGCAACGATTGCAAGGGCTTCAGTAACACCATTACTCGGAGAGATATTCTTTCCAACTTCATTTATCCTAACACGCTAACTGTGCTAAGACTGACCGGACAAGATATAAAAGAGGCACTGGAACAAACCGCCAACTATTTTCAAAAGGATCTAGAGGGAAATGTAATGGTTAACCCTGCTTATGTAGAACCTAAATCGCAACATTACAATTATGATATGTGGGAAGGCATCCACTACGANNCTGCATCGTGGGCAGCCTGTAGAGGACTCTAAGGAATATGATGTTGTTATGAACAACTATAGAGCAAGCGGCGGTGGAGATTATGAGATGTATAAGGGCAAGCCGATTGTCAAAGAAATACTGATCGACATGTCTGAAATTGTCACGAATTACATTGAAAAACGCGGCCAAATTGAAGCTACCTGTGATAACAACTGGAGAGTTGTTTAGGTTGTGCTGATGAATGCTTCAATATCAGGTTCAATCAGCTTTAAAGCACCTCTCCAAAAATCAATAGAGTGTACATCAATATCCATAAGCTTTGCTACATCTGCAATATTATGCTTGCTGGTAGCACTAAGAAACTGACGATACCGGGCGACGAACTCCTCGCCCTTTTTTAAATATTCAGCGTAGAGTCCTTTAGCGAATAACAGTCCGAAAGAATACGGAAAGTTCATAAATTCATAACCAGCCATAAAATACCCGGCCTTGTTCATCCACATATACGGATGGATCGTGTCAGGATCAATGCTCTCACCGTAAGCTTCCACCATACAAGCAATCATCAATTCGTTCAGCTCTTGAACAGGAAGCGGACCTGAGGCTCTTCTCTCATATAATTTAAGCTCAAATANNCATAGAAGTCTACAAGATAATATCCAGCATCGGAAATACTTCTCTCCAATAGAAGCTGCGCTTCCTTCTTGGTCGAACTAGTGAGTAGTGCCTGATTTACGATCGTCTCGCAAAAGATCGAAGCCGTTTCGGCAATCGGTATCGGATAATCTGTGTTCAGCATCGTTTCTTCTCCCAGACAGGAGCTATGATATGCATGGCCGAGCTCATGGGCCAGAATACTAATATCTATAGCATTTCCGGTGAACTGGGTCATGATTCTGCTCTCGCCTATCGGAAAAATATCAATGCAGAGCCCATATCCACCCTTACCCGCTCTAGGTTCTGCATCAATCCATTGCTGATCAAAAGCCTTTTGAGCTAAATTGGCCAATTCCTCGCTAAAGGTTCCGAAGCTGGAGACAATTGTTTTTTGTGCATCTTCGTAAGAGATTTTTACACTTTCTTCGCCAATCGGTGCAAAAATATCGTAAAAAGGCAGCTTTGTGGAATGTCCCAGCAGTTCGGCTTTCTTTTGATAATAGGTATGAAAAGCTGGCAAACTCTCCTGAAGAGCGGCGAGCATTGCCGATAAAGTTTCACTGTCCATTCGCGATGCCACTAACACCTTTTCCAGAGAAGATTGATATCCACGCATGCCATAAATCGTTAGCGCCTCACCACTAATTCCATTCAGGCAAGCCGCACCAACCCCAGCAATCTGACTGCAAGCTTCAGCCTCGGCTTCATAAGCCGCTTTTCTTAATGTAGCGTTATTCTCATAGGCCATACTCCTTAGTTCCGCAAGCGTTACTTTCTTAGTTTCCCCTTGTACTACCACATCTGCAAGTGTACTCGATACGCTCTCCATGTAGAGCCTTCCCCACGCTTTGGAACCCGTGCTCTGCATTCTAGCAATCGCAACTTCCACTTCCTCATTTAACACATAACGGGATTGCAGAAGAAGCTCCTTCAAATAAAATTGATGTTTCAGAAGATAAGTGGAGCTAACGATAAGCGCATCTATGTGATCACAAGTACTAATCCAACGTTTGAAATCCGCAACTACCCCAGCTATCTCTGAGCTTATATGCTCAATATCATCAGCAAGATTCATGGCTTCCTCAGAACTGCTGTCTGCACTAAGCGTTAACTCTGCATAGGCTAATAAACATNNTTATAATCGTTGTAGCGTCTTAGAAAGTCCTCGACCGCTGCGACGGAAACATCCTCACGCTTTAGATTGCCCTCAGCCCAGGCTTTTAAATCTATAATAAGTTGACGCAGTAGCTCGCGATCCCCTCTTAACTTCTCCGATTCAAACGAAGGGTATAAACGATCCAAATTCCATGTCATATTCATTCGTAAACTTCTCCTCTACTTCTTTGACCGTCCCTGATTCCTTCATTATACCGTCCTTAGTGGATAAAATCTGTATAATACCTATGTTTTCGGGAGGGCGCAAGAACACAAAAAAAGGACCCCGCCAACGTTCGGCAGGGTCAAGGTCTATATTTAAGGGGGTTATGTGATTACTATAACCCCCTTAGCTTAAAACGATATGAATAGTACCTAAAGATTAGCTTAATCTGAAATCACCCCTTATTGACTTAAAGCTGAAGGGTTATTTCTGGCCTTAGTAATCTGAATCCCAATATAAATAATTAGAAACAGCACCATGAACCCAGCAGAATAACGATACATCATCCCATAATCGGATGCCGCCGAGATTGCCCCAAGAATAATGGCCCCACTGGCTACCCCTAAATCTGTTGAGTTATAAAACATACTGTTCGCCATGCCATACTGTGCAGGTGTAGATGTCCGAAGCATCCATGCCTGTATAGTTGGCTGAATAGCTCCAAAGCCGAGTCCATAGAGCAGTGCGGATACAATGAGCATTGGCATGGATGTCGTATACGAGAGCACCGTTAAGCTCGCGACAACACAAACCGCTGCAGGAATCAGAACAGCAGCAGGTCCTCTTTTATCAAATAATCTGCCGGAAATAGGTCTAATAATAATGACCGTAATCGCATTAAATAAGAAGAACAAACCCACTTGCTCTAAATGTACCGCTTCGCCGAACAAAGCGATAAAGCTAAGCAATCCACCATAAGTGATCGCGAGTAAGACATTCAGTATTGCAGGCAATACTAATTTTTTATTAAAAGGAACCTTGAGAGGTTTAGGTGATTCAGTGGATTGCTCAATCGGTTGTTTCTTGTGGTGTGCTGGAAGCGAACGTGAGAAGAACAGGACTGGAAAGGCAAGAAGCAAGGTGAATGTTCCAATCATTGCCAGTGTTCCAAACCCCGATTGCTTCATTACGTTCAAGCCAATCATAGGACCAATGGACATTGCAAGACTGGTTGATAAACCGAAATAGCCGATCCCTTCGCCCATTCTTTTACTAGGAATAATCTGTGAAACAACCGTGGGAATAATCGTGCTGGCAATCCCGAACCCAATCCCATAGCCTACACGCATCAGCAGTAGTGACCCGATGGAGTCTGCTACCACATAAAGACCGGTTATGGCGGCCGCGATGGCTAAACCAATATATAGTAGGACATTGCGGCTAATCCTTCGCATCAGAAAAGCAGTCATAAAACGTGAAGCAATCGCAGTTAGCGCAAATACACTTGTGACCAAGCTGACCATAATATCTCCCGCTTGAAATTCACTTTTCACATAAGACGGAAATGAAGATAGCAGCATCTGTAAGTTCATAAATAAAAATAAAGCACTAAACGTTAAAGCAATAAAAGACTTGGTCCATAGTTTCGTACGTAGTTCTTGTTGTTCTGGCATAACTTACGTTCCTACTCTCCATCATTTATTTGATCAATATGATTGTTTATTCTTAGAAGCAACCCCATGAGCAGCTCATATTCATCACTGGAAATACAGTTCATAATCTCATCTGTGACCTGATCCTCAATAGGAAAGGTCTCCTTAATCAGAGCTCTTCCTTTTTCCGTAATATAAACTTTAAAAGAACGCCGATCATTCTCTCCTGTTCTTTTATAGACCAATCCTTTTCCCTCCAAGTGATCCAGAATTCGCGTCGTAGTTGGTTTATCCTTACCCGAACGCTTCGCGATATCCTTCTGAATCAGCCCTTCCGTGCTGTCGACTTGAAAAAGCACTGACCATTGCTCTGGTGTTATGTCATATTCTTTTAGCCCGTTTTGGAATAACGCACTTAATTTACGATAGGTCGTTCCCATCATAAATCCTAATGTAAGTTCGGATTGGTTGTGCTTTGTCGTCATGATCTGCCCTCTTCTCATTTCATCTTCTTTTTAATAGTTGCTTAAACAATTATATTTTAGACAACTAAATTTGTAAAGGTGAGACAAACTTATAAACTAACTATTATTAAGTTGCTTGACAAAGTAAACTTAATCCGGTATTATTATCTCATGTTAAAGATACTTAACTTAAAGACAACTAGAGCCAAACACTCTTAAGACTATTTATTTGAAGGTTGTGTAATTCATGGGATTTCTAGACAAACTATTTGGTAGAACAAAAATCGAGGAGGAACAAACAATGTCTAAATTAAACATCGGAATCATTCTGGGAAGTACTCGTCAAGGTCGTTTAAGCCCACAAGTAGGGGAATGGGTTAAAAAGGTAGCAGATGCACGTGGAGATGCTAATTATGAGATCGTAGATATCGCGGACTTCAAACTTCCACTAATGGGAGAAGTTGATGCCACTGAACAAGCAACTGCTTGGAATACAAAGCTTGCTACGTTAGACGGTTTCGTATTTATCGTTCAAGAATACAACCACAGTATTTCTGCATCACTGAAAAATGCACTCGATTACGCGCGTGAAGCTTGGAACAACAAAGCAGCAGGTATCGTAAGTTATGGTTCCGTAGGCGGCGCTCGTGCAGCTGAGCATTTACGTGGGATCTTGGGAGAACTGTCAGTAGCAGACGTTCGTGTACATCCTGCCCTGTCCCTGTTCACTGATTTCGAGAACGGTTCTGTGTTCAAACCAGCGGATCTTCACCTGACCAATGTAAATGGCATGCTTGATCAAGTATTGGCTTGGAGCGGTGCACTCAAGACGCTTCGTTAAGATCACCCGCTTTAATATTATGAAATACACCTCTTAGAATAGACATTGATAAACCTATGGTTTGTCCGGTCGATTCTAGGGGGTGTATTTTTTGTGTATGATGAAATGACCAAGGACAATGATCATGTCGTTTGTGCTTGCATTATTAACAGCTCTCGCTTGGGGAGGGCGAGTGTTTGGGATGAAGTGCCCGGGCCATCGCATCTATATAGCACTGAACGGCGCGCTGACTCACTTCCGCTTCTGGAACGAATATTTCGAAAAGATGAAAACATCCGGGATACAGGTGAAATTCTACATCTACACCTGCTTGTGCAAGTTGTGTTACATATTCGATCGTCTCATCTCGGAATAGATCAAGCTGACCTACACATGTATACGTTGGTGGCAGTCCTGCTAAGTTATACGCTCTCGATGGTACCGCATAGGGAGAGATCCCGCTGACATCGTTCTTCTCGCCCAGGTACATGTTCCAAGCCGCTAAGTTATCCGTCCGGTTCCAGATTGCACCTCCTTCCGTAATCTCATGGCTTGATGGCGTAATGTTACGGTTGTCGAGCATCGGGTACAACGGCATCTGAAAGATAATGGATGGTCCACCTTTATCTCGTGCCATCAGCGCAAGTGCTGCTGTCAGCCCGCCGCCACCGCTTGCACCAGCAATCGCAACCCGATTCTCATCAATGCCAAGCGATTCCGCCTCTTCCGTCATCCATACTAAGCCAGCATAACAATCTTCGATTGCAGCTGGATAGGGGTGCTCGGGTGCCAGCCTATAATCAACCGACACGACAACACATCTAGCCGTCTGAACAAAGCGTTCACATAACTCATCATCCATATCAGGATGTCCCAACACGTA
>DOJM01000508.1:3773-4726 GCA_003529225.1 Paenibacillus sp. | reverse complement strand
AAATTTTTACCAGCATCTCCCCTGCAGCACCCGGAATTTTTCGACTGGATCTGTTAACATGTTCTGACCTCTTCGCTGGTGGAGCCGACACTAAACTTCTGCTCCACTCTAAGTTCTCTTCCAATTGAAACCCTGGAAATTGTGAATATGCTTCTCTTAATTCTGGTAGTATACGTTTATCAATACTCATGAATATCCTCCATTAATATAATGATTGATTGTAATCCTTATTCCGTCCCAGCTTCCCACTTGGCAATTTCCTCTCGTACTCGAGGAGCAACCTCCGTTCCGAGCAGTTCTATAGCCCGCAACACCTGCTCATGCGGCATCGTGCTTAGCGGAACATACATCATAAAGCGTGTTATCCCTAGATGCTTCCGTAGATGAATGATCTTCTGGGCAACTATTTCCGGATTGCCAACGTACAATGCGCCTTCAAAGCTTCGGGCGGCATCATAACTGGAACGGTCGTAATACGACCATCCTCGCTCTTTGCCGAGCTTGTTCATGCCGTANNAATCCGTATCTTCTGCGACGAATCCAATCGAATGAGATCCCACCTGAAGCTGCGATACATCATGTCCAGCGCGGGCCGCCGCCTTCTTGTACAGCTCTACAAGCGGAGCAAAATTCATTGGATTCCCGCCAATGATCGCCAACATCAATGGCAGACCCAAAAGTCCTGCACGAACGGCGGAGCTTTGCGTACCTCCGCTGCCAATCCANNCGATGGCCTCCCTTCCATGTTACTTTCTCGGATTCCCGTATTTTCATAAGCAGTTCGATATTTTCATTAAATAACTCATCATAGTCATGTAAGCCATAACCAAACAACGGAAAGGATTCAACGAATGAACCCCGGCCTGCTATAATCTCGGCTCGTCCATTGGAGATGCCATCAAGCATAGCGAAATCCTGAAACTCACGTACAGGATCAGCAGATGAAAGGACCG
>DOJM01000508.1:0-3663 GCA_003529225.1 Paenibacillus sp. | reverse complement strand
ATCCGCAAGGACGATTTCTTCGACTACTTCTCGTAATCGCTGTGCGTGACTCATCACAATTCCAGTCTCAATATCAGGCTTTGTTTCTACGAACGAAGTAACACCTATTTCCATGATTTATCACACCTCTTTTAATTTTTCTCCTGCACTACAACCAACAGAGATTTGGGGCAACCCTATTTTTTTAAGAAGAATGCTCTAGACAACGGATTAAAGCTGTCCAATCCATCTCACCATAACCACGAGCTATTCCTTCAGATAAATGATGATGGATAAGTTCGCCCAAAGGTAGAGGAGCTTGGACGGACTGTGCTGCCTCTATAGCCAGTGCAACATCCTTCAGCCCTAGCTTCATTTTAAAACCAGCTGGTTCAAACCGCTGTTCTGTCATTATCGCCCCATAGTTCTGATATAAGGGAGATTGAAAAAGAGCATTCACGACATCCATAAAACGAGCTGACTCTATGCCGTACTTTTCTACCATCAGCTGCGTTTCTGATAAAGCTTCCAGCATAGAAGCAATCAAAAAGTTAATTCCTATTTTTACAACATTTCCATTTTCGCTATAATCACCAATCTCGAATATTTCTTGACCCAATGCTTCTAAAACAGGAATGATCTGTTGTCTTGCTTGTTCCGGACCTGCCAAAATGATGCGTAATTTAGCTGATTTAGCGGCATNNCTGCATGCGTGGCGGATAATTTCCGAGCCAGCTCTACACTGATCGTACTGGCAGATATGTGAATTCCTTTTTCCGATAAACCATTCAAAATTCCATTCGGACCCTCAACAATCTCCTCCAAAGCGGTATCGTCAGAAAGCATGGTTATGACCATATCGCTCTTTTGTGCTGCCTCCAACGGTGTTTCGGCATAATGTGCTCCCTGATTTATTAGGGGTTGCGCTTTTTCACGAGTACGATTAAATACGATTAACTCATTACCAGCTTTCAATAAATTTTGTGCCATTGGAAAGCCCATTTTCCCAAGCCCGATAAACGATATTTTCATAAGTCTCATCTCCGCATTAAGGATGATTCACGATAACGGAACGATCGTTCCAGAATAACTAAAAAAATTTATAATCCTGCAATTACAAAGCTTATCATCTCTTTGGCACGTTGCTGATCTTGATCTACTTTTGCCATAATATTTATGCTTTGATGTAGATTCAGCAATAAATAAGACCACGCTTTGACATCAGTGGTTTTATCAATTTCGCCTGATTGTCGGCCTTTTTCCAAAAGCTCGCAAAAAGCCTGTTCTAAATTCAAAAAACTAGTCTTTATCAATTCATTTATTTTTTCATCCCGCGACTCTAGTGTTGTAGCTGCATTCGTTACAAAACACCCGCCGGGTAGGCTCGTATCGTACGCCGAAGTTATATGTTGCTCAAAAAATTGTTGAATCCCTGCTCTAACGCTTGATGCCCGTTCAAGAATGACCTGTCTATTAAAGCTAACCTTTTTGTAATGTTCCATTGCGGCAATGTACAACGTTTGCTTGTCAGAAAAAGTATCGTAAAGACTAGATCGGCTAATGCCCATAACCTGCAGCAAGTCCGGTATGCTTGTTGCCTCATAACCCTTTTTCCAAAACAACAGCATCGCTTGATGTAGTGCTTGATCCTCGTTAAACTCTCTTGTCCTTGCCATGAGTAACACCTCCTGTAATGGCAATATAACATATCCGGAACGATCAGTCCAGATAAACTTCGAGAGAGAACCTTACGTTTTGCTTGGCATAGCTGATGAACTATAATTAGCCCACAAATAGACCTGCTCGGTAGGCTTCATCGCTTACGAACAGGTCTTAGTTTATTATTCCGGTCTTTCAATTTCAAAAATTTCACCAATCGTAGCGTAATTAGCTCCCGCTAAACGACTTACTGCATTTAAGGCTCTAGGGTCAATCCGCCCCTCCTGATAAATCATTTCATCGATATGAAACTGAACAATTTCGCCGATGAATAAATCACTCCCAGGTTCTTCTGCCCCTAGAGGTATCGCTTGTACAAGCTTACATTCCATTCGAACCTTTGCTTCCAATACACCAGGTACAGCTATATTTTTACTTTGGACCGGTGTAAGATTGGCAAGTTCAATTTCACTCTCAGTTGCTGACAATGAGGCAGCGGTTTGATTGATTTTCCCAACATTCTCATCATCCACAATATGCACAACAAACTGATGATTGTTATAAATATTACGTGNNCACGAGACGATATTAAAATAGCTAAACGGCGCACCATTCAAAATGCCATCTTCTGATTGTGTGGTGACAAAAGCAATGGGCCTAGGAATAACAGTACCAATTAATAACTTATAATTTTCCCGCTCACTATTATGCTTTGGATCAATCGAAATCAATTTCCCCAGCTCCTTCTTCACTCTTTCACGAAATCGATCGTGCTTCTAACGGTATCAATAGGGCGTACTAACTTCTCAATTTGCTCACGTTTTGGTTCCAAGAATGGTGGCAATGAAAGCTTTTCTCCAACCGTTTCGTATTCCTCATCTCCCATAAATCCAGGCCCATCTGTCGCAAGCTCAAACAGGATTTGTGGAGCAACACGTGTATACAGCGACTCGAAGAAATGACGATCCACATAACCTGAGGTACGGAATCCAAAGTCTTCAAAATGCTTAGTCCACTCATCCAGCATGGCCCGATCCTCTACTCGGAAAGCAGCATGGTGAACCGTACCACAACCTTGGCGTGAATTCGGTAAGTCCTCATTATGCTCTACAATAATTTGCGCACCGTTTCCGCCTTCGCCGACTTCAAACAAATAATAAGCACCCTCCTGACCGATTTCTTTAAACAGCATGACTCTTTCCAACATTTCTTTAAAATAGCTGAAGTCAGCTATACGTACAAAGATCGGTCCCAAACCAGTTATCGCAAACTCTAAAGGAATCGGTCCTTTTTGCCATGGTGTGCCTGATGCGACCCCTTCATTAAATTCATCGGAGATAAGTTGATATTGCTGGTCATCAAAATCTACGAAGGATAATGTCTTTTTGCCAAACTGCTCTTTAATTCCGGTATGATTCACATTAAGGCGATCAAAACGCTTTACCCAGTAGTCTAATGCAGCATCTGTTGGTACCCGGAAGGATGTCTTGGCAATTTCGTTCGTTCCATGTACACCTTTAGGGATATTAGGGAAATCGAAGAAAGTCATATCTGTTCCGGCACTGCCCTTATCATCTGCAAAAAACAAGTGATACGTTTGAATATCGTCTTGGTTAACGGTCTTCTTCACTAGACGCATTCCCAATACGTAAGTAAAGAACTCGTAGTTTTTCTCTGCGCTGCTTGTGATGGCTGTTACGTGGTGAATCCCTTTTAAATTTCTCATGATTATACACTCCTAAGGTTAGTTTGATTTTGTAATATAATTCCCTAGATCAAGAAAGATTAATTGAAATATCTTAATGTTAAGACATATCCGAAAAAAAAGAGCTTTCCAATTTTTGATTACATGTTCTTCACAACAACATTTCAAATTATCTTTACGTTAATTATCTTTAACTTAAGATAAATTTAACATACTCTATTGTTGTTGTCAACCAAACACTATAAAAGAGAATAGAACAGCCTTGTTCAGTATGTGAAGAAACATATTGAACAAGGCTGTGAAAGATGAAACTAAAACTG
>DOJM01000373.1:7611-7792 GCA_003529225.1 Paenibacillus sp. | reverse complement strand
GCATAAATGCCTCGGAATTCGTGAAATAGCGTCGCATGAGCAGAAAAAGGACGTTAATGCCTCAGATTTACAGAGTCTTGCTCATACAGATGAGAGTGTTTATAGATGGGGCGAGCTGTGTGTATGAGCGGATCTCTGACGTAGCTTTTTACGCATCTGTCGAATCTAGGCGGGCGGATTA
>DOJM01000373.1:0-7572 GCA_003529225.1 Paenibacillus sp. | reverse complement strand
AAACTAACTAATCATTAAACAAAACACTCGATACGATTTGATTAAGTTCGGTGACAACTCAACCCTATTTACTTTATCCATCCTTCCCCGCCATCTGAGGAGCATCGTTATATACACTTTGAGCGAAATGATCAGAGGGAGAAGAGGATGAACGACACTTACTAATAAGTGATTAGATCTATTATCTAAAACCATTAACAGGATCAATGTGGAAACTGTGATTCATAAGGTAAATGGACGGAGAGGCGACAAACAGATACTTCGACAAAGTTAAGTCGATCTGGTTAAGCTTGATTAATTGTTGTTCGACCGCGTAACTCCTTACAACCAAACGTTCCGTAAAATGGCGGTAATAAACTAAACAGTAGCTTAGCTATTGGGGCGATTATGGCTGGCATCGTTATCAGGAAGGGGAGGGANNTCAGAACAACTTGAAGAATGGGGACATTTAATAAGATAATTAATAAGATATAAACGCCACGGTGTAGGCTAGCGGAGGGGTGGTTGTTTTTTTGTTGTTTTTGGAAGACTCCTCTTCTTGCGGTACAATAGATGCGTGGAAGAAGATGAATCGGAGGAACATTTATGATACGTACACTTGCGGTGACGCATACAGGTGAGGTGCTGACAGACATACCTCTGCAGGATATCCGGCGGGAGGATTATGCATGGATATGGGCAGATTTTGCTACACCTACGGCAGAGGAGACGCTGCTGCTGGATCACTATTTTCATTTTCACCCTTTGGCGATTGAGGACTGTATGCATGTGCTACAGCGGCCGAAGCTGGATCATTATGAGGAGGTGCAGTTTTTTGTGCTGCATGCGCTGAATGAAGAGACGCTGGATGCTGAAGAGATTGACCTTTTTTTGAGCGCGAATTACCTCGTGTCCTATCATCATCAGGAAAAAACAGAGATGAATGAAGCTTGGGAGCAGGTGAAGCGTGAAATACATAGTCGTAAAGGCTGGTCGGGTGGTCCGATGGCGGCTGCATATACAGTAATGGACAAACTGGTAGATAAGTATTTCCCATGCCTCTACAGTTTAGAGGACGAGCTTGCGGATCTGGAGAGCAATGGCAGCAGTGAGTCGGTAGAGGATTTGATGAGCCAAGTGTTTGGCTTGCGCGGAAGGCTGCTCAAGATGCGGCGGACGATTGTGCCGATGCGCGATTTGATGTACAGGATTTTGAATTCGCAGCATGTCCAGAGTAACGGTGAGGAACGAATTTATTTTGGCGATATCTATGACCATTTATTAAAGTTGTCCGATATGATTGAGGCTGACCGAGAAATGACTGCGGATCTACGTGATAGCTACATTTCCCTCAATTCCAACCGGATGAATTCGATCATGAAAACATTAACAGTAATCACCACCGTATTCATGCCGCTGACGCTGATCGCCGGGATCTATGGCATGAACTTCGTGGTGATGCCTGAACTCGAATGGAAGTATGGGTATTTTGGCGTTCTGCTGTTTATGCTGGTGGTGGGTGTTAGCATGTTCAGATGGTTCCGGCGTAGTGGATGGTTTAAGTGAAAAAATAAAACGTCACCGCTACTTGCGGCGACGTTTTCCGGTAGAGGGAGTAGAGCGCCGGCGTGTGGTTGTAGTAGATTTGCGACGCCCAGAGGTGGAACGTCTTCTTTTGCGTCGACTTGGACTGAACATTGCGGCATCTTCTTCGGCTGCCAGTGCGCCTGCTGCTCCTTTACCTTTGCCGAAGCTACCCATGAGGAGCTTAACCATTGGAGCCATCTGCTGAAAGCCGGACATCACCTTTTGTACTTTGCCCATGGAGTTTACGATCCCGTCAATGCCGCCCATTCGGTCAATGATTCCTTTGATTTGCTCCATGTTCCCACCAATTCCGCCACCGCCGCCTAAGCCGCCTAAGCCGCTAAGCAGTCCGGCAAGCCCGCCGCTTGCCTTTGTTGTAGCTTCAGCAGCAGGGAGTGCTAGCGCAGTTTCGGTGGCTGCTTCTGCTCCTAAAGCGGGAAGGATTCCGCTCTCTGCTGGGAGGGATGAAGGCGCATATGGACTGAGGCCGGGGTAGGCAGAGGCATTATAAGTATCGNNCAGACATAATATCACATTCCTTTGTTAGTGGTTTGCTATACTGTATGTCATGGGCGAACATACGGTATAGACGAATGCCCGGGTTACCCGTGATAGGAGCGGAAAAGGGCGAATGCCTATAATCGTCCTTAAGAAGTGAAAAAAGCGTGTACAAGCTTGATTTTCGGCGCTTATGTAGTACTATAGTGTAGGTGCTATTTCTTATGTAGGAAGAAACAAACGTAGTTTGATACATATTGAGTGTGCGCCAGGGGTGGACGTTTGTCCATCGATTTCACTCTTTACAGCGTGAAATCGTTAATGCTTGAAAAATGCGCTCCAGTGCAATATAGTAAAGGCAGGATAGTCGCATGAGGTTTATGTTTCCGGAGCTAGTTTTGTACGGAGCATAATTAGAGAAACTAATGCTGATAGAACTTTTAGGGGATGAAAAGCTGATGCAACTTAAGAAGTTAAATGATAAAAGTATCGACCAATTATTTGAAGCTATTTTAACGTTAAAAAATATGGAAGAATGTTACGTGTTCTTTGATGATCTGTGCACTGTGAACGAGATTCAATCGCTGTCGCAGCGACTGGAAGTAGCGCGTATGCTCGGCAAAGGCTCCACCTACAACCAGATCGAAGCAGAGACGGGTGCAAGCACAGCCACAATTTCCCGTGTAAAACGTTGCCTGAACTACGGCAATGACGGATATAAATTAACGCTGGAACGTTTAGGACGTTAATTTATGGTACCGGGCGTACTTATTATCAGTCATGGCTCTCGCGATGAGGCTTGGGTGTCGATCGTAGAGGAAGCCGTAAGCGGATTATCGCTAGGTGAAGAGACTCCTGTTGTGGTCTCTTTTTTAGAGCTGGTAGAGGGCCGTCTGATTCAAGATGGAATAAATGAGCTGGAACACGCAGGGGTCACAGATATTATTGTGATCCCATTGTTCGTTTCCTCGGGAAGCACACATGTCGATGAGATAGAATATGCACTAGGCGCCAAACCTGAGCCTGAACGTGAGACGGATTTAACGCCTTTCTCAGTGAAGGCTAGAGTTCACTATGGTTATCCTATCGACGATGATCCGGACATCGCTGTAATGATCTGGGACAAGCTACGTGAGCTGTCTACGGAACCGAAGCGAGAGACGATTTTGCTTGTGGGTCATGGCAGTGTATATGATGGCTTCCGGCAGCGCTGGCAGGAAGGTATATCTTCGCTGGCGGGACGTGTGCGTGAGGTAAGTGGGGTAGCGGCGGCCGATTATGGTCTGCTGAGTCCGGATAGTGTAAGAAGCAAGGTGGAGTATTGGCAGGAGCAGGGTCACGAGGTACTGGTGGCGCCGCTTTTTTTGAGTGAAGGTTATTTTACTAAGCATGTGATTCCGAACAGACTGAAAGGGTTAACCTATAAGTATTCTGGTCAAACGCTTCTGCCCCATCCCCTTCTTCCGCATTGGATGGAGAGACAGGTAGAGACACTCCTCGAACAGATTCGAAAGAAACGATAAAGCACCTACCCCTACCACGATTAATCATAAAAAAGTGCCAACATCCGTGGATAATACGGGATTTGTTGCATACACATATAAATAGTTAATTTTCTCTAACTTAGTGTCATTAATTGCTGTATAATGGAATATTTGCATGAAAGGGCCTTTAACATTGATTGTAGTGGTCCGAATTAGGTATAATCAATTAGGTTATTCTATTATAAAAACAGGTGGCGTTCCGGTAATGAAAACTGCGAGATTGATTTATAATCCCACTTCTGGACGGGAAGAAATGAAGAAGCGGCTCGCCGATATTTTGGACCGGCTGGATATTGGTGGCATTGAAGCCACCTGCCATGCAACAACCGGAGAAGGCGATGCTATGCTAGCTGCTGCAGATGCAGTAGAACGCGGTTATGATTTGATCATAGCAGCCGGTGGCGATGGCACTTTAAATGAGGTTATTAATGGTATGGCGGAGAAGCCTAATCTTCCCCCGCTCGGCGTTTTGCCGCTTGGTACTACCAATGATTTTGCGCGTGCAATGGGGATCCCGAAGAACTGGGAAGATTCCTGTGATCTGATCATTCGCCAAGAGACACGTCCGATTGACATCGGTAAGGCAAATGACCGTTATTTTATTAATATAGCAGGCGGCGGTAGTCTAACCGAACTGACATATGAAGTTCCTAGTAAGCTGAAGACCATGATAGGGCAGCTTGCGTACTATTTAAAAGGTATTGAAAAAATGGTCAGTCTGTCTCCTCAGGAACTAATCATTCGTGCAAATGGGCAGGAAGTTATTCATGATGAGTTCATGCTGTTCCTGATTGCAAATACGAATTCTGTTGGCGGCTTCGAAAAGCTTGCTCCCGGCGCTCGGATCGATGATGGTCTATTAGATGTTATAGCGGTTAAAAAATGTAACCTGGCAGAGTTTGTCCGTTTGGTCAGATTGGCTCTTCGTGGCGAGCATTTGAATGATAAGAAGGTTATTTATTTCCGTACGGATGCGATGGATGTAATCTCTCCTGGACATGTCCAATTGAACTTGGATGGCGAACTGGGTGGAGAATTGCCAGGGCGATTCCGGATTTTGCCACAGCATTTGCGGATTTTTGCTGAGAATAACTAAGGTTAATTGAAAGCAAGAATGAGGGTTTATACAGCAATGATAATGAAAGAAGTGAACAATAAATAATGAGTAAACACCGCAGTGGACGCAGCACCAGCCGCCCAGTCGGCAAGGCGCCTGTCGCCGGACTGCCTGTGAATAAAAATGATGAGGTTATGCTAGATATTATCGGCATGACCCATGAAGGTGAAGGGGTAGGCCGCGTAGAAGGCTTTACCCTTTTTGTGCAGGGAGCCCTTCCCGGAGAGAAGGTCCGGGCCAAGGTGCTCAAGACCAAGAAGCAGTATGGCTACGCCAAGCTGCTGAATATTGTAGAAGCGAGCAGCGCCCGCATCGCGGCGCCCTGCGAGATCTATGATAAGTGTGGTGGCTNNCAGAGACGCTGAGGCGGCTCAGACAGAGGGTATTCTCGTCCGCCCAACACTGGGCATGGACGAGCCTTGGCGTTATCGCAACAAGGCTCAGGTGCCGATCGGTGTAACAGAAGGTGGTCTTGTGGGCGGATTTTACGCGCGGGGAAGCCATCGGATCATCGATATGGAAACATGCTTGATTCAGCATGAAGATAACGATGACGTTGTGCGCAAGGTGAAAGAAATCGGACGGAAGCGTGGTATTACTGCTTACGACGAAGAATCCGGCAAAGGCTTACTACGTCATGTCGTAGTAAAGAAAGCCTTCCGTACTGGTGAGATGATGGTTGTCCTTGTCACTAATGGCGAACGTATCCCGCATTTGGACGAATGGATCACTGAGATCTGCCGCGAAATCCCAGCCGTAACAAGCATCTGCCAGAACGTGAACATTAAGAAGACAAACGTAATTTTTGGTGATACAACGCGTACCCTTTGGGGGAACGACGTTATTTACGATTATATCGGCGATGTGAAATTCGCAATCTCCGCACGTTCCTTTTATCAGGTTAACCCGGCTCAAACCGAGGTTCTCTATGGTAAGACGGTGGAGTATGCAGGACTTACGGGTAACGAGACTGTTATAGATGCTTATTGTGGCATCGGTACGATTTCTTTGTTCCTTGCACAGCATGCTAAGCAGGTCTACGGTGTAGAGATCGTACGCGAAGCGATTGAGGATGCGCGGGCGAACGCCACTTNNGTAGTATTTGAGGTAGGTGCATCTGAGGATGTAATCCCTAACTGGAAAGATCAAGGAATTACGGCAGATGTTATCGTGGTCGATCCTCCGCGTAAGGGCTGCGATCCGCGGTTGTTGGAGACGATTCTGGCGATGAAGCCGGAGCGCGTGGTGTATGTGTCTTGTAATCCGTCGACACTTGCAAGGGACTTGCGGGTGCTCGAAGATGGTGGATATGCCACCGTCGAGGTGACTCCGGTGGATATGTTCCCGCATACGGTGCATGTTGAATCGGTGGCTTTGTTGGTGAAAAGTGTGTAGCCCCATAATAAACTCGTAGCATTTATAATAAAGTCGCTACTACCCAACCCGACTTAGTTATAATAAAGTCTTTGCTCTCTATCTCTCCCCAAGCCTGCCCCATCAACGATTAGGGGGAACTGGAGTTTTAATACTTTATTATTACTGAACATATCATGTTATAATTCGAACTGTTCTTATAGCTGGTTTATTCTAACGCAAATTACAGGAGATTGGTAACATATGAAAATAAACGTATATACTTTAAACTCATTTGCTAAAACAAGAGACGGTGGGAACCCGGCAGGCGTTGTTATGAATGCAGATTTATTATCTGAAGAAGAAATGAGAAAAATCGCTGCTATTCTTGGATTCAGTGAAACGGCTTTTGTACTACAATCAAATATGGCAGACTTTAAAGTGAGATTCTTTACACCGAATGAAGAGGTGGACTTATGTGGTCATGCTACGATTGCCACCTTTTATACAATGTCAAGTCTGAATTTGTTAAAACAAGGTAAGTATAATCAAGAAACCAGAGCCGGAATCCTTGGCATTGAAATTCATAACGATAATTTTGTTATGATGAATCAATCTATTCCTGTTTTTTCGGAAGTTATTGATAAAGATGAAATAGCAGATTCCTTGAACATCAGTACTTCCCAGATTTCAGAAGACTTGTTGGTTCAAGTTGTATCAACAGGACTTCGAGATATTATGGTTCCTGTAAAAAGCATTGAGATTTTAGATAGAATCAGGCCAGATATGAATAAAGTTAAAGAAATCAGTCAGAAGTACAATACTGTTGGATACCATGTTTTTTCTTTGGAATCCTTACATGGTGCTAATGCTTATTGCAGAAACTTTGCTCCCTTATATGGTATCCCGGAGGAATCTGCCACAGGAACATCAAGCGGTGCCCTTGGTTGTTATCTGTACCGCTATGGAAAAATCAATGAGGAACAAGTGTCAAACATTATTTTTGAACAAGGTTATTCCATGAAAAAGCCATCGGAAATCCGAGTGTCTATAGCAGTAAAAGAAAATGAGATTTTTGAAGTTAAGGTCGGCGGAAGAGGGATGAATTTGATTTTAAAGGAAGTCGAAATATAAACAACTGATTTTCAGTGATTACTGAAAAATTAAATATGCAAAACAGCTATTCATATGATTCCGCCAAGGCCCCACCAGGTTCAAGCGGCATCTTTTTTGTAGCCTCAAGGCATGTGGAATCGGTAGCGATGTTGGTGAGGAATGCATAACATGGGATAGATCTTTACGAAAATCAAGAAGCCGAAAACTTCTTGATTTTTGTAAAGATTTCAAACCCGTTTCTTATAATGGAAAATACACCTACAACGATTGGGGATTAGAAAACTTATAACTGAGAGAGGATTCTGGAAAATATAACTCCAGTTGTTAGGAACGTATTTTAACGCAAAGTTTATGAACTAACGGAGAACACTAGTTCAA
>DOJM01000519.1 GCA_003529225.1 Paenibacillus sp. | reverse complement strand
AACTACGTTTAGGGATTTATCCAAGGAACGAAATTTGACCGTTGA
Source organism: Paenibacillus sp. (assembly GCA_003529225.1). GTDB lineage: Bacteria > Bacillota > Bacilli > Paenibacillales > Paenibacillaceae > Paenibacillus_AQ > Paenibacillus_AQ pseudetheri. The sequence goes on along the minus strand of DOJM01000519.1, from coordinate 3,849 downwards.
GGAAGTATTTATTTAATAAATATTTTCGTTGCAAAAATAGGCTATCCCTTTGATCGCTAAGGTCGGGGAGATAGTCTATTTGTGTTATAATCGAAATTGGGTTAACAACCCTTTAATATGAAGTAGGAGAGTGCTTATCGTGATTATCAAGTTCATTCGTTTGCGTTAATTCGAGGTACAATTCAATGATACCAACATCCATTTATTTCAAAATGTGACGGTCCTTATTTAAGTGTGCGTTCTTTGATTACCAAATTCGAATGAAATGAGGAATTAACAATGAGCGAAAAGATATTTAAAGTAAACGGAATTGATATATGTTCGGATAGTTTTGGAGACCCCAGCAATCCTGCAGTATTACTAATTATGGGTGCCACTTGTTCAATGGTTTATTGGGATGAGGAGTTTTGTCGACGATTAGCAGATACAGGACGATATGTTATCCGGTATGATAACCGGGATGTGGGACGTTCTGTTGTATATGAGCCTGGGAGTTCTAATTATACGGTAATTGATATGGCCGATGATGCTGCTGGGTTACTTGACGCTTATAATATAGAACAGGCAAATATCGTTGGGATGTCCTTAGGCGGCATGATAGCACAAGTCCTTGCTATACGTCATCCCCAAAAAGTTCTAACCTTAACATTGATCGCATCTAGTTTTTTTGAATCTGATGATAATGATCGGAACTTGCCTCCAATGGATGAGAGGATCCTCGCTTTTCATGCGGATGGAGCTACTCTGGATTGGACAGATGAAGAAGCGGTAGCAGATTATTTGGTTTCAGGTTCCGGCATACTCTGTGGTTCAAAACATAAATTCGATGAGAAAAGAGCGTATAAACAAGTTAGGATGGAAATAAAACGTGCCAACAACTTGCTCAGTATGTTTAATCATGCGCTTCTTACAGGGGATGATAAATACGAGGGTAAGGCGAAAAATATCATGGTTCCTACATTGGTATTCCACGGTGTAGAAGACACGGTACTTCCTATAGAGCATGGCTCGGCGCTTGCTGATGAAATTCCTAATGCGTCGCTACTAACCTTAGAAGGAACGGGTCATGAAGTTCACCCGGATGATTGGGAAACAATAATTAATGCGATTTCGAGTCATACTTCAGGTGGTAATGCTTAACGAGGCATAAATAGTTAGATAAAGAAGGGTTACAATACGGTGATGCCGATTGTAGCCCTTTTTTCTACTTCTCCTTAGGAATTAAAGCGTTTAACTAATTTTTCCTTATGTGCAGTAAATGCCTCTTCTAAAGTGATACCATACAAATCTGCTAACAATGCTATATTTCCTAGCACATCACCAATTTCCTCAATCAAGTCGTTCTTCAGTTGCTCTGGTGGAGGGGTAGATTCATCTGGGCGATCTCTTCCGATTTCATAGGACCGTACTGCCCGAGCGATCTCACCGGTTTCTTCCATAAGAAAGCCAACCCGTATAAAAGGACCATAATCGGTCCAGCCTCTTTGTCCATAATAACTTTTAATCCATTTCTGCACCTCATTGATTTCCATATTATGTAGCGCTCCTAATCTTTTACATGATTTATTCTCCAACATATAGTATATTAATTGTCGGATATTATCAATATATAGTTTGGGGATGAGGGAATGAGATCAATTTGTGTTTTTGCAGGATCGAATTTAGGGGCGCACGAGGAATATAAAGCTAAAGCTGTTGAACTTGGAAACTACATGGCTATGAATAATTACCGCTTAGTTTACGGCGGCTCAAGAATTGGATTAATGGGTGAAGTCGCTAATGCTGTTTTGAACGGTGGAGGTGAGGTGATCGGGGTTATGCCTAGGGGATTGTTTAATGGAGAGATGGTACATAGAGAATTAACACAGTTGATAGAAGTAGACGATATGCATGGACGTAAAGCAAAAATGGGGGAATTAGCAGACGGTTTTATTGCTTTACCCGGCGGTTTTGGGACGTATGAAGAGCTGTTTGAGGTTTTGTGCTGGTCACAAATTGGCATCCATAAGAAACCGGTAGGCGTTCTAAATATCAGGAATTATTTTGATCCTCTGATGAGTTTAATTCAACACAGCATTAACGAGGGATTTTCTAACGCTTCACATCTTAGTTTGTTAAATATAGACCAAGAACCCTTGGAACTATTAAAAAAATTAGAAAGCTATGTTCCTCAAACGTTAGAACAAAAGTGGAAACAGCTTAACTAGAGAACAGTTACTGTAACAGATGAAAGGGCTACCGAGAGGGAGCTCTTTTTCTGCTAATCATTAGATGTGGTAGAATATGGGTATGCTTCAAGGAGGTGTGCGAGCGAATGAACGTAAAAAAGAACGTACTATTCATTTTATGTGTAGGTGTAATTGTAGCTGTTATTGGATGGATCATTATAGAGGTGGGGCATTCCAAATGGAATTTTAAACGTCAGTTAAATGCGGATATACAGAGACTCCAAACCATAAATGAAGTGAATTATAGTTCCGATGCTGATGCAGTGAAAGAAATAAGCCTAATGAAGCATCCTTTGAAAATAAAAGTCCTCTCTATAACTCCTGAAGAAGCTTCAAGACCTGATTATTTTCGCTATGTAACGGTTGAAATTAATGATAAGCCTTTTAAAGTACGAATGGCTTGTTATACTAAACCCTTGTCTAATACCCCATTTGAAATATGGGATTTGAATCAAATTAACTTTGAATAACCTCATATCATACCACTGAATTTGAATTTCACTAGTGGATTGGCTATGATAAATATAGAGAAAAGCTACAAGAGGAGAAATGGATAATGAACCCCGAGAATCAAATCGAACAATTTAAGAAGCTTAAGCACGAGATCACCCGATTTATGTTGATTTATAAATTTGCACTTGATGAGATGGAGACGAAGATTGAGATCCTCAAACAGGAGTTTCAGTCTCTTCACGATTACAGTCCTATTGAACATACCAAATCGAGAATCAAGTCTCCCGAGAGTATTATGAACAAAATGCTCCGCAAAAATGGAGAATTATCTCTAGATTCTGTGAGAAATTGTATTAAAGACATTGCAGGTCTACGAATTACCTGTTCTTTTATCTCAGATATTTATCATGTAAGTGAAATGCTTCAGAAGCAGGACGACTTAACGGTTCTTGAAGTGAAGGATTATATTAAGAATCCCAAGCCNNCGTCAGGAGTTAGTGTGCGTTGAGGTACAAATTCGTACCATTGCTATGGATTTCTGGGCAAGTCTCGAACATAAAATTTTCTATAAATATAATAAGTCAGTACCAGAGAGTATGACGCGTGAATTGAAAAATGCAGCGGATGCCGCTCATGCACTTGATCTGCAAATGGAGCGACTGCATCGGGACATTAAAGAAATCAAAGACGACGATGAAGATGATGATCTTAGTTCCTTTGAGGAGCTTCGCCGTATAGTGATTCACAATCAGCAATTCACACTTCCAGCTAACTTTATTAAGCTGCTTGGAGACAGATAAGCTGATCATATCACCTAGAGTTACCGTTTTTGGTTAACTCTAGGTTTTTTTATTGTAGTTATCATTGCAGCGTACAACTAGAATAGAATATTCTCAACTTGAAAGAGAGACTTGTAATCATTGGCTTCATCAAATTGATATGAAGGAGAATGAAGATGAGTGAGCGTAGACTCCGGACCATTACTGTAAATCAAATCGGATATCCGGTGGGTGGAGAAAAGATTGCAGTGTTTACTGGTGCTGGACATGACTTTCAGGTTGTTGATGTTGATCATGGAATTGTTGTATTCGAAGGGCAGACAGGTGCTCCCAGATTTGATGGGACAAGCGGAGTAACTGTACATACAGGTGATTTTTCTGAGGTTCAT
>DOJM01000405.1:20054-24976 GCA_003529225.1 Paenibacillus sp. | reverse complement strand
TTTTAGATGTAGTGAAGAGGATATCTGAACAAAATGCTGTATTATTGCAGCGGCTTTAAGTGTTATTAAGATATAATTTAGATGAAATATCATACAATAGGTGCGGAATCGTTATAGTCAGACTATTTGGATAAGTAAAGTAAAACCTAGAAAGTATAAGATAGGCGAAGAAATAGAAGTCTTATATGAAGGAAGTGATGATTCATTTCTTGCACAAGTTACTGTCAAGAAGATCGATAAATTGAAATGAGATTGAATTAAAGGCTCAATCTATCCTCTAATGAAGATCCAAATATGTGAAGGACAGTTGCTGTTTTTTGACTCCTGATTAAAGACTTAAAAGTGTATCTATAGTAAACTGAATGTAAAGTGCCCACGGTATAATGGGTATAATTTGTTGAAAAGCTCTTCGGATGAAGAGTTTTTTCCATTTTACAGAAAAGAATGTGATATGTTATGCAGCTTCGCGCTAGTCTTCAGAAGAAAAGATTGCTGGAGAAATATCTTTCTGGGGAGGGGATGGATTATCGGCAAATTATAGCTTTATTTATTCCAATTCTGATTGACCAGGCCTTCATTATTGGACTTAATCTGGTAAATACCGCAATGATCAGCTCGTCCGGGATGGCAGCGGTCAGTGCAGTGAATATGGTGGATTCGCTGAATATTTTTCTGATCAATGTGTTCGTGGCGGTTGCAACCGGGGGGACAGTGGTAGTTGCGCAGTATAAAGGGAGCGGAAACGACCGGATGTTGTCTCAGGCTACGGCGGCTTCGGTCGCCTCGGTATCGCTGATCGCTTTGGGAATCGGTCTGCTCCTGATGGGCTTCCATACTCCTATATTGAACCTTTTGTTCGGAACCGCCTCACCCGAAGTACTGGACAATGCCCGCATCTACCTGATCGGCAGCAGCATCTCATATCTGGGCATCGCGGTGGTTCAGGCGGTATGCGGAGCTCTACGAGGCGTGGGCAAGACGCGGGCTTCTTTGATGCTGTCGCTCATTATGAACCTGCTGTATGTTANNGGTATGCAGGTATGGTTTGTGCCCTGGTGTATCTGTTTAAGGTGGATACGGCTCTGCGGGTACGTTTTCGTGACCTATTCCGAATCCCACTGACCATGCTGCGGAGAATCATGTTCATCGGCGTGCCGTTCGCGGCGGAGCAGATGTTCTTCAACGGGGGTAAATTGCTCACTCAGGTGTTTATTGTCAGCCTAGGCACTTATGCCATTGCGACCAATGCCATTGCCGGCTCGCTGGCTCTGGTGTTTCAAATTCCAGCCAGCGCGCTGTCTCTAACTATTGTAACGGTGGTCGGCCAATGTATCGGGCGGGGGAATGTCTCTGAAGCCAGAAAGTTCATCAAGTCCTTCCTCTGGATCGGGTCCGGCTCTTTAGCGTTGATCGCCTTGATTCTGATGCCGCTATTCCACCCGCTGGTATCGATCTTTTCCCCGCCTTCCGAGATCATTGATGATCTGTTTGTGGTGCTGCTGGTGAATTCCATTGCCCAAGTTCCGCTGTGGGCCGTCAGCTTTATTTTGCCGTCCGCGCTGCGGGCAGCAGGAGATTCCCGCTTCACCTCAATTACCTCAATGTTGACAATGTGGCTGTTTCGGGTAATTTTTGGATACATCCTTGGGATCGTACTGGGCTACGGTGTCATGGGTGTCTGGCTGGCGATGAACTGCGAGTGGGCCGTTCGCGGGGGCATTTTTCTTTGGCGCTTCAGGGGCGAAAAGTGGTTTGCGCACAAGCTGATTTAGAAATGTTGATAAGGATACGTACTGCCTACGCCACCTGACGGAAACGTAGCTCTTTTATATTAAAAACGTAAAAATACAGCACAGGGCAGTGATTCTCATATTTACTTGAGAATTGCTGCCCTCCTGTTTGGTTATTGACTGCTTGCTTTAGCTGATTATGTTTACAACTGGGTCAGTCGCGGTTCTAGAAAATTCTCCGATCCATCTATTCAGCTTGGCACTGCCCCCTCTGATTTCTGCGCTCGGAATTCCTTCCTTTTGAAACAAATTAAAAGACAAGTCAGTAACAACACACAGATTAAAGTTGCTGTATAAGTAAAACTACTATTCCAAAACATAATCTGAACATTCATTAAGGAGTGGACGCCAATCACGAAAAATAGATTCCTGGTTAAGACATAGAGTAATGAGAATATGACCCCTAGAATTACTAGTACGATAAAATCATAAATAAAATCCATTCCGACTAATCCTGAATAGATCCGATTTGGGATATGTATAGCGGCAAAGATAGATTGTGAGATAAGCATTGCATAACCGATGCGTGAAGTGTTGTTTTTGACTTTTTTTAATAAGAGATAGATTTGAACTAGCAGAAAGCCCCGAAACAAAACTTCTTCCAATAAAGCATTTCCGAAAATCTGACCCAGAAATTCACCCAAGACGACGTTCGAATTCGTAAAAATATCATTATTGAATGTTAAACTTGAGTGAGTCAGTAATGTCATACCTAAATCAACCATGTTTATAGCGAGCCAAAATAGTAAAATACCGAAGAGTCCTGCTAATAATTTATTTTTTCTCAACCCAAAATCCCCAGGTGATAATTTAGCTATTATACATAAGAAAATAACCACTTCTAACACAAGACCGAACAGATTTGCAGCTAACGTTTCGTTGATCCATCCGTTTGTGCTTTTGGCAATAACGCTTAAAGTTCCATTTGCAAAAAGGATAAGGTTAACCATTAGGGTGAAGAGAATATGAATAAAAATGAGACTGACGATAAAGCGTATTGATGTAGGCTTAACTTTAACAATCGATAGCTCCTCAGTTACTTTATTGCGCTGCATGATTTGTAATCCTCCTTAGAATTATCTTGAGAGCGTGTATTCTGGAGCACTATTAATGATACATATTTTACCAAAAAAGCATCTGGGATTTTACTATATTCTTCAGTGCTCTAGTTCACCATTAGAAAAATCATACATCCTCACTTTATCTTCACATTTCCCCAGATTGACAGATGCAAGGGCACTGGCTATACTTGAAATGTTAAAATGCAAATCGGATAAAACGTTGATGAAAATGAAGTACGCCGGAGGATGGCTTGATCAGAGAACAGGTTCCTTTACGAAAGCATTTCGTAATGGCTGGGAGAACCTTGAAGACAGGCCGGTGGAAAGCTAATTTCGGAGTGTGAGATCACAAACTCACCGGGGGCACCCGTTATCAGCCGCGACAAGGCGATCGCCCTTTAACTTTCCCGTAAATTGGGTCAAGGCGATAACCAGGGTGGTACCGCGATATTAATCGTCCCTGAATTATTCAGGGGCGTTTTTTTGTTTTTATTTTTTAGAAAATTTGTACAATCTGGCGCATGAGCCGAATTAAAAAGATGAGACGGGAGCTGTAAACAATGAAAGCAAGTGAAATTCGTTCCAAATGGCTTAAGTTTTTTGAAAGTAAAGGTCACAAGATTGAACCTAGTGCATCTCTCGTACCGCATAACGATCCTTCGCTGTTGTGGATCAACGCAGGTATGGCACCGCTGAAAGCATACTTCGATGGCCGTGAGATTCCTGAGAATCCGCGCCTGACGAACTCGCAGAAATGTATTCGTACCAATGATATCGAGAATGTAGGGAAGACACGCCGTCACCATACATTCTTCGAAATGTTAGGTAACTTCTCTATCGGCGATTATTTCAAAGAAGAAGCTATCACATGGGCTTGGGAATTCTTGACTGGCAAGGAGTGGATCGGCTTCGATCCAGAACGTATCTCCGTAACTGTGTATGCTGAGGATGAAGAGGCATTCAAGCTGTGGAATGAAAAAGTGGGCTTGCCAGCAGAACGCATCATTAAGCTGGGGGATGAGAACTTCTGGGATATCGGCGAAGGCCCTTGTGGTCCTTGTTCGGAAATCTTTTATGACCGCGGCGAAGCTTATGGCAGCGACATGAGCGATCCAGAAATGTATCCAGGTGGAGAAAACGAACGTTGGCTCGAAGTATGGAACCTTGTGTTCTCACAATTCAACCATAACAAGGATGGCAGCTATACGCCGCTTCCGAACAAGAACATTGATACCGGTGCTGGACTGGAGCGTTTTGCATCCATTCTTCAAGATGTAGATTCCAACTTCGATACCGATTTGTTCCAACCGATTATTCAAAAAACAGCTGAGCTTGCCGGTGTAACATATAAAGATAATGTTGAGCAGGATATCGCGCTTAAAGTTATCGCTGACCATGTGCGTACCGTTACTTTTGCCGTAGGGGATGGAGTACTTCCTTCTAATGAAGGTCGTGGTTATATTATCCGCCGTTTGCTACGCCGTGCTGTTCGTTACGGAAAGACACTGGGTCTGGATCGTCCGTTCCTGCATGAGTTGACGGAAACCGTTGGTGAGATTATGGGTGTGTATTATCCATCCGTTGTCGAGAATCGGGAATATATCGCAAAGATTATCCGTACAGAAGAAGAACGTTTTCATGAGACATTGTCTGATGGATTGGCTATCTTGGGTGAGATCAGCGCTAAAGCAAAAGCAGATGGGCACAGCACGATTGCTGGAGCTGATGCATTTAAGCTATATGACACTTACGGATTCCCATTTGACCTGACTGAAGATTTCGCAGCAGAGCAAGGATTAACTGTAGACCGTGAAGGCTTCGATGTCGCTATGCAAGAACAGCGTGATCGTGCAAGAGCTGCACGTCATGACGGTGGCAGCATGAAGATCCAAGGTGGCGCTTTAGCGGATCTGACGGTTAAAAGTGAATTTGTTGGATATAATGACTCGGTAACAGAGTCGAAAATCATGGCTATTGTTGTGGGTGATGAATTGGTCGATACTGCTGGCGAAGGCGTAGAGTGCCAAGTAATTCTTGAAGCAACACCGTTCTATGCTGAAAGTGGTGGTCA
>DOJM01000405.1:19114-19992 GCA_003529225.1 Paenibacillus sp. | reverse complement strand
TGGAAGCTGGAGAATTGAAAGTAGGCGAATCGGTTCGCGCTGAAGTGGATCGTACACAGCGTGAAGATATCGTGAAGAACCATACAGCTACCCATCTACTGCATAAAGCGCTCAAAGAGGTTCTTGGCGGTCATGTCAACCAAGCAGGATCTTTAGTAGAAGGCGCACGTTTACGGTTTGACTTCTCTCATTTCGGAGCGATTACACCGGAAGAACTAAGCGACATCGAACATCGCGTGAATGCACAAATCTGGCGTGGTCTTGATGTAGTCATTGAGAACAAGCCGATTGAGGAAGCTAAGGCTATGGGCGCCATGGCACTGNNGTCGGCGATTACAGCCTTGAGCTTTGTGGTGGATGTCATGTATCCAACACATCTCAAATTGGAATTTTCAAGCTGCTTAGCGAAAGTGGTATTGGTTCAGGAGTGCGCCGTATCGAAGCAGTGACTGGACGTTACGCTTATCAGTTTACTGAGAGCCAACTGGATCTGCTCAAGCAATCTGCGGGTCTACTGAAGTCTTCTCTGAACGATGTTCCAAAACGGATTGAAGCATTGCATAACCAAGTGCGTGAGCTTTCGCGTGAGAATGAATCCTTGCAATCTAAGCTGAGCGCAACATTTGCCGCTGAACTAACAAGTAGCGTGAAGACGGTTGGTGCAGGTACACAGCTTCTTGCTGTTGCTGTTCAAGCCGGAAATATGGACGCTCTGCGTTCTACTGCAGATGAATTGAAATCCAAGCTCCCGGATGCTGTACTTGTTCTGGGTGCAGCGATGGATGACAAGGTAAACTTTGTTGTAGCTGTACCACAGGATCTGGTGAAGAAGGGCTTCCACGCTGGTAAGATCGTTAAAGAAGTCGCAGCAGTATGCG
>DOJM01000405.1:18726-19082 GCA_003529225.1 Paenibacillus sp. | reverse complement strand
AGATATGGCACAAGCTGGTGGTAAAGATGCCTCCAAGCTTGGCGAGGCACTGGCTAAAGCAGAAGAATTAGTGGCTTCCCTAGCATAAATAAAAATTACGAAACTATTTCTTATTTTAAACGTATTACGAAAAAACATAGCGGTACTGAGAGTTTGACATCAGTACCGCTACTCTTTATTAACAGGTGGTTAGATTTTCATGAATAGTTGTGCTTGACAATAGCTTAAAAGCCAAAAATATCATTATTTTTGTAGAGGAAATGCCAAAAAAAGCGTTATTCCACGCGCAGGATTTCCTCGTTGGGCTATGAATATGTTATGATAAAGGAAGCAAGTGATCTGCACAGTAGCAACTT
>DOJM01000405.1:18389-18674 GCA_003529225.1 Paenibacillus sp. | reverse complement strand
ATCTACTTTCCGGAGACCCAGCTTACATTCCGCGTCATAACAATGCGAGAAGTTTGGTCCGGAGAAAAGAACGTGATGAGCTGATTGAAGAGCTGGTTAGATTCTACCTCGTCAATCACAAGGTGGATAATCCCAGATGATGAAGAAGTTAGGATTGGATTACGGCGACCGTAGAATCGGTGTAGCCACAAGCGATGTTTTTGGATGGACAGCACAAGCTCTTGAAACGATTGAGCGCCGCGGTACTGGTAATGAGTTCGAACGTATTCGTGAACTTGTTACAGA
>DOJM01000405.1:9579-18313 GCA_003529225.1 Paenibacillus sp. | reverse complement strand
TGGGATGAGCGTCTGACGACGGTATCCGCAGAGCGGGTGCTGATTGAAGGGGACGTCAGCCGGAAGAAACGCAAAGGGATTGTGGACAAAATGGCTGCAGCCCTGATTTTGCAAAATTTTTTGGATGCTAACAGTAAAAGGTGAGGGGTGCGAGGATATGACAAACGAACAGATTGGCCAAGAGGAAGAACCGGAAATTATCTATATTCCCGATGAGGAAGGTAATGAAGAGGAATTCGAGGTCATTATGAAGTTTGAGGTTGATGGCTCGGACGCTAAGTACATGATGGTAGTTCCGCTTGATTCCGAGGACGAAGAAACCGATGAGGTTTATGCGTTCCGTTATGTGGAAGAAGGCGACGACCTTCAATTGTTCATGATCNNATCGATAATGACGAGGAGTGGGCGATTGTCGAAGAGACTTTCAACACACTGGTTGACGAGTTGGACGGAGGATCTGAGAATGACTGATGTATCCGCTGATCAAGCGGTATGGACTTCGCGGCTTAAGGAAGCCTATGGAGAAACAGTAGAACTGGAAGATGAGCAGGGCAAGTCTTCCATTTACGATATTATCGCCGAATTTGAAGTCGGTGGTATTGGCTATGCGGTGCTGAAAGGTACCGATAAAGACGTGGAATATGAAATCCTGCGTATCGTTGTCTCTCCTAACGGACTACCGGAACTTGAGAACATCGTGGACGATGAAGAGTGGGAAGACATCTCTGAGCTATATGATGAGATGACTTTTCCAGTAGATGACGCAGATTAAATTTTAAACATGTACGTTCCATTTATGATGAGTACGGAAGAGGGCGGAGAATTCCGCGCTCTTTTTGCTTGGAATACGATCAATATAATTAGAACAACAATCATGATCGTGAAATATGTATTAAATTTTAAGGAGTACACTTTTATACTTTATAGCCGGAAAGTGAGGAACCTGACTTGAAATCCGCAATCCGTACTGTGCTTATCGTTATTCTTTTGCTGGTAGCAGCAGGAGGCGGAGGCGCTTGGTACATTTGGAACGGGATGCAGCCAGTAGAACCTGCAGCTGCCGTAACATTTACGATAGAGAAGGGCATGGGCAGCGCGGAAATTGCTGATCTGCTCGAACAAAACGGCATTATTCGGAACAGTCTTTTTTTTAAGGGATATTTGAAATGGACCAAAGAAGGTTCCAGCTTCAAAGCTGGTACTTATGTTGCTAGTCCAGGAGACACCTATGACGAGATCATCAAGAGGTTAAATGCTGGTGATGTTGTTAAGGAAGAGACCGTGACTTTCACGATTCCGGAAGGATATACTGCTGAGCAGATTGCCAAGAAGCTTGCTGAGGCTTGGAATCAGGATGCTGCTATTTTTCTCGAAATAATGGATACCGGTGCGGGCTTGAAGGGAATTGATATTCTAGGTATCACGCAGGATAAGAACCTTCGGCATCGACTTGAAGGGTATTTATTCCCAGAAACGTATGAACTAGCTAAGGATAGTACGACGCAGGAAGTTGTTGAAGCATTATTGGATCAGTTCCAGAAGAAACTGGATACGATCCCAAATTGGAAGCAAAAGCTTGAAGCTCGTGGAATGACACTACATGAGCTGTTGACTGTGGCCTCGTTAGTCGAGCGTGAAGTCGTGGTAGATAGTGAACGACCGCTAGTTGCTGGCGTTATTTATAACCGCCTAAAGAAAGAGCAGAAGCTGGAGATTGATGCTACGGTTCAATATTTGCTCGATAAACAGAAGGAAAGACTGTTGTTTAAAGATTTGGAAGTTGACAGTCCGTATAATACGTATAAGAATGTTGGACTTCCTCCGGGACCTATTAGTAATCCAGGGCTGGCCTCCATTCAGGCGGCACTCGAACCTGAGGCTTCTGAATACTACTTCTATGTGACTAAGAAAGATGGTACACAGGGCCATTTGTTTGCTAAGACCTACAAGGAACATTTAGCCAATATCGAAAAAAGTAAGCAAGAATCGAAATAAAATATTAAAATGAAGAGTGGTGCGGTTGAAATAACTGTACAAGTAGGAGGTACAACATGACTAACAAACCGGAATTACTGGTGACAGCAGCATCCTTGGAGGAAGCTGCTGCTTTGCTGGATGCCGGAGCAGATGCATTGCTCATCGGAGATGACCGTTTCGGCATGCGTCTTGCCGGACATTTCTCTCTGGAGGATACAGCTGCCGTTGTAGAAATGGCACATGCGCGTGGCTGCAAAGTATATGCTGGACTAGGTGGGCTCATGTCCAACCTTCTTCTCGAAGAGCTAACCGCCTATGTGAAGGCTATAGGCGAGCTTGGTGTTGACGGTGTTGAATTCGGTGATCCTGCGGTGTTAACCACAGTGAAGAAAGAAGCACCGGGCATGAATCTGCATTGGAATGCAGAAATGACGTCTACCAATTACGCAACTGCAAATTATTGGGGACGTAAAGGCGCTACTCGTGTCGTTCTTGCCCGTGAGCTGAATATGGATGAAATGACGGAAATGGTTTCGCTTTTAGAGGTAGAGGCACAGGTTCAGGTTCATGGCATGACCAATATATACCATTCCAAGCGTAAGCTTGTGGAAAGCTATATGTCACATCAGGGACGTCCAAGTGAGGGCGGCAGTCTTGGCAAGGAACGTGGTCTATTTTTGATCGAGGCAGAACGAGATGACCAAAAGTTCCCGATCTATGAAGACGAGAACGGTACACATATTATGAGTTCGGAAGATATTTGTATTTTGGAGGATCTTCACATCCTTATGGCTGCAGGCGTACAGAGTTTTAAGATTGAAGGATTGTTGAAATCAACAGCGTATAATGTGGCGGTTGTTAAGACTTATCGCAAAGCTATTGATCTCTATGAAGCTGATCCAGAAGGTTATTCTTTCCAAGAGGATTGGATGGAAGCTATCAGAACGTTGCAGGATCCAGAACGGGAGCTAAGCTTCGGATTTTTCTATAAAGAGCAAGTATATTAAGTTTAATTTAATGAGAGCTTTTTAGTTNNAGACTAGGGTGCAGTAATCATGCATAGACATCACTTTGTGGGGCGATGGAGGGGAGAACAGGAATGGGAACCATGACAAAGCCGCAATACAAGGGCAAACGTTACCGTTTGGACAAACCGGAGCTCCTAGCTCCGGCCGGTAATTTGGAGAAATTAAAATTCGCAGTACACTATGGTGCGGATGCTGTTTATATCGGAGGGCAGAAATACGGTTTGCGTTCAGGAGCAGACAATTTCAGCTTTGAGGAAATGCGTGAAGGTGNNTAAGGTATTTGTTGCAACGAACATCTATGCTCACAATGAAGATGTCGCAGGGATTGAAGAATATCTGCGTAACTTATATGAAGTTGGCATTGCTGCCATTATCGTAGCCGACCCGATCATTGTAGATACAGCGCGCCGTTTAGTACCTGGATTAGAGGTGCATTTAAGTACCCAACAATCTACACTGAACTGGCAAGCCGTATCCTTTTGGAAAGAAGAGGGGCTACCGCGTGTAGTACTCGGACGTGAGACAAGCCTGGAAGAGATCGCCGAGATTAAGAAGCATGTTGACATTGAAATTGAGAGCTTTATTCATGGTGCGATGTGCTCCTCGTACTCAGGTCGCTGCGTATTATCCAATCACTTTACAGACCGTGACTCCAATCGCGGAGGCTGCTGCCAGTCTTGCCGCTGGAAATATGATTTGTTCGAGGATGCGCGTCCTGAAGACACTTGGGTGTCAGAAGAAGATCAAGCAGAAGCACAATCTCCGACCCCTTTGCTTCCGGGTGTAACTCAGATTCCACTGCATCAGCAAGGGGATAATCCATTCTCCATGGGATCTAAGGATTTGTGCATGCTGGAAAGTATCCCTGAACTCATTGAAGTGGGCATTGACAGCTTCAAAATCGAGGGACGAATGAAGTCGATTCACTATGTAGCTACTGTAGTTAACGCTTATCGTAAAGCTATTGATGCTTACATGGCTGATCCGGAAGGGTACGAGTTGAAGCAAGAGTGGCTGGATGAACTGAATAAAGCGGCGAATCGTCCGCTTAACACAGGGTTCTTCTATGATACTCCGGATCATGAAGATCATATCTATGAGCCTGAAGAAAAAGCGGCTCCTTATGATTTTGCCGGACTTGTACTAGAATACGATGCTGAGAGTGGAATGGCGCTCATTCAGCAGCGCAATCACTTCAAGCCAGGCCAGGAAGTTGAATTCTTCGGACCCAATGATACATTCTTTAAGCAGACCGTAGCGGAATTGTGGGATGAAGCTGGCAACCCGCTTGACGCAGCCCGTCATCCTCTGCAACGTGTTCGTATGAAGGTAGATCAGCCAGTAGCATACTTTGATATGATGCGTAAGAGAAAACTTTAATAAGTTACAGGGATGTTCTTTCTATAAGAGCATCCCTGTTTTTCTTTTGACAAAGCTAACAATAAGTTATATATATTAGTAACTAACAAATAAATCCAAAAAGGAGGGTAGAACGAAGGGAGTTTTTTGTCTTAGAATACATAGGTTAAAAGTTATAAAAAAAATATGGTAAAGCTAAGGAAAAAGACCTAATATACCGATATATAGTATGGTTAGCGCTTTCATATGTCCTCTAATATTAGCGGGTAGATGATCAAGATGGGGATCCTGATCAAGATAGTATTAGTGAAAAGCATAAAGGGAGAAGGTTAGAGATGAAGAAGAATAATAAGAAGTCCGTAAATGTACAGAGTAATGAAACAGGAAAGACATCAAAGCTAGATGCAAATAATAGGATGTTGGGTTGGGGAAGGCAAGTCAAGAGAGTGAATCCTGTTAAATCCGTCGGGGTAAAGTTATTTCTAATATTCCTGTGCTCCACCGTAATCGCAGTTATGTCACTTGGTCTTATATCGTATTCGAAGGCGAAATCAACGATAAAGAATAACGCATCCGAAGCCTACCGCCAGACTATTATTCAGACTGCTGAGAAGCTGGATATTACCTTGAAACAGTATGAGAATATGGTATTACAGCTTTTTTTTGATGCGCAATTGCAAACGGATCTTAGATCAATGGCCACTGCAAAAACTGCTTACGAGAAATTTGAATCAACAAGTGCAATAAGTAAAAAGTTGTCTAATCAGACTACAACAGATTCTAATATTCTTAGTGTCTCTTTGATTCCGGAGTCACTTGAGCAGAATATCATTACATCTGGCAGTGGTGGCATTTATTTTGAAGGATTACGAGAACAAGAATGGTTCAAGAATATTGTGGCCGATTCTAAAGAATATAATTCATATTATTCAGACGCTGACAATAGCGACGCTAAGAATATTTGGTTTCCTACCTCTCTTCAAGGAGCGGATGAAAAAGATATTGCGTTGGTAAGATCTCTTAAAAGTCTGGGAGCTGACAAAGGATACATAATCATGCTTGTGTTGAAGAATACACTGTTGGAAGAATCCTTCGCAAGTGTGAAGCTGGGAGACGGCTCCCGTATTCAACTTGTGTCTCCGCAAGGTACAGTTGTGGCTTCTTCTAATCCGATAGACGATGGAAAGCCATCGGAGTTTTCTTTTATTAAAGAGAGTAAGAAAAATAACAATAGTCTAGATGTCAAAGATTCAAGCGGCAAACCAATACTGGCTGTGTTAAATCCCATGATGCGCGCAGATTGGAAGCTCGCTGGTATAGTGCCTACAGACGAGTTAGTGAAGGAAGCCCGTCCGATTCTGTTGACGACGTTCATTACGGCTGCAGGTGCGGCACTGCTTGCGGTATTGATCGGGATTTGGATGGTTCGTATGATTGCCCGTCCTCTGGCACGTTTGAAGGATCTTATGGTCCAAGGTACCAGCGGTGACTTAAGTGTTCGTACACAATATGTGTCTAAGGACGAAATTGGCCAACTATCAGCGTCCTTTAACGTGATGATGGAGCGTATTACTGAGCTTGTATCGCAAACGAGAGAAACCGCACGAGATGTGCTGGAGACCGCTGGTGAGCTTGGAGAAGCTTCGCGTAAGACGGCTATCTCCGCGAAGGAGATCGCAGCCGCTACGGAAGAAATCGCTGGAGGAGCAGGCAGTCTGGCACTTGAAGCTGAACGTGGTAATGAGCTTACAGATGTGATAGCTACGCAAATGCAGACCGTGATTAGTGCCAACAGTGAGATGGATGAGGCAGCGCGCGGGGTTGGCGAAGCTAGTGCTCAAGGTGCCAAGCAATTAACGGATTTACTGGATCAGACTAGCCGTACTGGGNNGTGCGCTTGTAGAACGTGTTAACAATTTGAAAGAAACAGTATTCTCAGTGATTAAAGTGCTGGATGTGATGAAGAATATCACACAGCAGACGAATATTTTGTCATTAAATGCGACGATAGAAGCCGCACGTGCAGGCGAAGCTGGCAAAGGTTTTATGGTGGTAGCAGATGAGGTAAGACAGCTCGCCGACCAATCGAAGCAGTCTATTGCTCTTGTAGCCGGAATCACCGACAAGATCATAACGGAAATGAATGAAACGGAAGCTGTATTATCTGAAGTGGCTCCTCTTTTCAAAGAGCAAATAAGCTCAGTAAAGAGCACGAGTGATATCTTCGTATCCGTAAAAGGACAGATGGATGAGTTCATTACTAGTCTGGAATCGGTGACAACAGCAATCAGTAGCTTGAATCATTCGCAGGTTGTGTTGTCAGAAGCAATGGGTAATGTAAGTGCTGTAGCTGAGCAATCTTCAGCGACTTCTGAAGAAGTGGCTTCACTCAGTAATGAACAGCAAAATGTAAGTGATCTACTCGTTTCATTGTCAGGTAAACTGGAAAGTGCTTCAGGACAGTTAAAGGACAAGCTGTCATTGTTCACGATAAAATAAGAATATTCCTAACTAAGTTCTTTATGATTTACATAACAAAACCGTTTCTTCGTTATGAGGAAGCGGTTTTGTTATTGTGTAAAGAAGATCTTACCCGTATAATAATTTTGTTAGGTAAATAATAATAACAAGTTAGGTAAAAAGGTTTAAGGAGAAGGGCCCTATGAAAGGTAAACGCATCTTTGGCCTGCTGATGGTAGTCTGAACCCTTTTATGCCACAGTATCAAGAGTTTTTATCTTATAAGCCTAAGCTGTTTGATGCGACTGTTCAAAGTGATGCATTTATTGATATCGCAAATCGTGCCAAGCTATCCTTTTGGTCGGGGGATTATATTCAGGAGTTACTTGCTGCACCTGATTTGCAGAAAGCTTTTGATGAACTGAATGCAAAATGGAAGGAAGCGCGAGCGGAAACACAGGTGGATCCACAGCCTTAAATATAAGTACATGAATTTTAACTAAATATCTGGAGGGTTTAATATGGCTAAAAAGGTCACCATGCAAAAAATAGCTGATCATCTCGGTGTATCCAAATTTGTTGTTTCTAAGTCGCTTTCGGGTAAAGCTGGCGTTAATGAGACGACCAGAGAACGAGTAATTCAAGCGGCTTCGCAGTTAGGCTATTTTACGCAAAAAAATGCTTTTGTCCAAGGTGTCAAGCGAACTCCTCCGGTAGGGGGCAGTGATCGTAATAAGCAATCTGTGCTTGTATTAATGCCGAATATCCGCTCACAAACTCAGGATTNNCGGTATTGCCCTTGCATTAGATCAAGAAGGACTTGGAATGGTGATCATCTCTGAGAATCGTGCGGATAATTTCGTGAATATCTTGAACCCAAGCGGGATTCTTGGTTTGGTAGGTGTGGGCGAAATCTCTACTTCTTTACTCCTTGAGGTACATCGCATCGGTCTGCCGATGGTGTTGATTGACCATGAAGATCCATTAATTCCAAGTGATACGGTATTTGCGAACAATGTGGATTCCATGGCTCGGCTTACTAATCATTTGATGGGTACAGGCCATACTCAAATGTATTTTATCGGGAACATTGGATTTTCACGCAGCTTCCGGGATCGGTGGATTGGCTTCCGGAGTGCGCTGGAGGAGAGTGGGATAAGACTGCCCTTGGAAGATGAAGCGAATCTCTTTTTGGATGGGGTGGAGGAAGAAGTGTTCCAAGAGGATTTTAAAAATTGGGTAATGAAAAGGAAAAAAGCTAAGACACTCCCAACCGCCTTGGTCTGTGNNCAATGACAAAACAGCACTCTTGGCAAGTGATATCCTGAAGGCAGAAGGTCTCAATATTCCTGGGGATATCTCGATTACCGGCTTTGATAATATTGAGGATGCCTCAAGAGGGGTTCCGCCGCTTACTACTGTACATGTCCCTAAAGAAGCGATGGGCCGGGCGGCAGTGGAGAAGCTGCTAAGTCGGATTGGGCACCCCTCTGCACCACTGGAGAAGATCCTGATCGCAGCAGACATAGTGCTTCGTGATTCTGTGGATATACCGCGAGACTAGAAATTAAATTAGTGTATTTAAAAATAAAAGTTATGGCTTTAGTTTGGATCGTGTGGATCTTATGATTATCGTCAAGGAAACGGATGAGCTTATTGGAGAAGTGGTGCTGAACGAAATGGATCCGGATAACCGTAGCGCAAACATTCGAATTGGGATTCGTAGTCATGAACATAGAGGGAAGGGTTACGGTACTGAAGCTATGACTCAAATGCTGCGATATGGCTTTGAAGCCTTGAAGCTGCACCGTATCCATCTGGGTGTATATCCTTTTAATCCACGAGCCATTCATGTCTATGAGAAGCTAGGTTTCAAGCGCGATGGTGTAGAACGGGATGCTCTTTATGACG
>DOJM01000405.1:832-9572 GCA_003529225.1 Paenibacillus sp. | reverse complement strand
GGATGAATACCGGGCTTTATACAATTAAAAAGTGAACCTATGGTGAGGAATAATCTACGTAAATTCCTCACCAGATTCACTTTAAATATTATTCTGTAATATTTCCAGCCATTTTGAGGCGTTTGGCAATTTCTTCAAAGTCATCGGGGGAGATACCTGGAGCGAACTCCTCTTCGACTGCAGGAGTTACGGGGATCGGGAAGCCTTTAGGTGAATCTTGAATGACTCAAGCGGAAGATTATCCTCTGGGTTGGTTCCCTTCCAAATCTGATCGATGGCGCCGAAGTCACTGTCACTCCAAGTGTACAGCATTTCTTCAAACTTTTCGCCAAGCAGTTCTTGTACAGCGGCAGCAGCATTGGGATCTGGCTTCTCAACTTCTGGAATCTCGATCATGATCTCATCCATACGTTTGAACATTTATATCTCAGCCTCCTTGGAGTTAGGGGATTACTGAGCTATTTTGATCAAAAAACACAGAGCAGCGACCCTCCATTAAGGAGAATCGTTGCTCTGTTGATTTTTAGGGACTCTGAACTCTTATTTACAGCGCTAAATTACGATCGATGAGGGCGATGCGCTGTTGTACGCAAGCAAAAGAACGAAGTGGATCTTCTGGTGTGTTCAGTACATAATCTAACATTTGGTCAACGGTAGTTGTAGCTACATGGATACGAGTATCGGATGAAGCATAGTAAATATAGATCTCACCGTTATCGCGTGCAATNNCATCCTCAATCGTATCCGAGAGTCCCCAGCCAATACCGCCACCGGAGCCTGCATCAATAAAGCCATCCTGTGGGCGAGTGTAGAAGGCGTATTTTCCATCCACAAATTCAGGGTGGAGCACGACATTGCGCTGTTGAGCAGAACCTGTCTTAAGATCGGCCAGACGTTCCCAGATCTTCAGATCCTTTGTGCGGACTATACCACATTGTGCTACTGCACTGGAAAGGTCACCGTTTGGAGCGTCTGGATCTTTGCGTTCTGTACAAAAGAGGCCATAGATCCAGCCATCTTCATGACTTACTAAGCGCATGTCGTAGACGTTGATATCAGGAACCTCTGTTTCGGGCAGTACGACTGGATGATCCCAGAAGCGGAAGCCATCCACACCATTGTCACTTTCAGCTACAGCAAAAATAGATTTACGGTCATTACCTTCCACGCGGGCAACAAGATAGAACTTACCGTTAAGTTCTATGGCACCAGGGTTGAAAACGCCGTTGACGCCGATTCTTTCAGCGAAGTAAGGATTAGTGTCAGGGTTGAAGTCGTAACGCCAGATTAGTGGAGCGTGCTCAGCGGTAAGCAGTGGATAAGCATAACGGTCATAAATACCGTTTCCATCAGGAAGCTTTTCATTGTTACGGGTGATAAGCGCTTCATAACGTTCTGTTAATTGTTGTTTGCGTTCATGAAATAACGATGACATTATACAGTCTCCTTTAGGGTTGAATTCTTCAGTCGTGCGATCATTTCGAAGCAGGCTCTGCTGTTATGATAAGGGCATTTCCAGGCACTAATCTTGGTTGCGTGAGGGAGGGGTCAGATGGTTCTCGTCCACGCCCCAGTACCATTCACCTAGTTTGTGATCCACCATATATTTATCGATAAAAGTCCAGGAGGCTTGAGCGGCCTCGTTAAATTTGCTGTCACCGGTCAGCTGATAAGCATTATAGAATCCAACAACCGCCTCCGCTTGCTGCCACCAATCTTTATCTTTGCTTAGCAATCCGCTCGGATCAGCTTCATTCCATATCCCGCCATCGGTGTCTATACCTTCTGCAAGAACAGCTTCTGCCATGGAGATAGCGACGGTTCGAACACGCTGAAGCAGCTTCTCTTCACCAAGTATTTCTGCGGCTTCCACAAGCAGCCAGCTGCCTTCGATATCATGTCCGAAGGAGATAATATCTGACTTTACATTCCATGCCTCATCTAAGAAAAGATGAAAATGCTTGCCTTCGTTATCAATGATATGGTCCAGCATTGTTTCAATTAGCTCAGCCAGCGTGCTCGCTAACTCCTCTGACTTCCATACTCGATAAAGTCCGGTATACGCTTCCAACACGTGTAGATGCGTGTTCATTGATTTTTTCTCATTCATGTCTTTGCTGCTAAGACTGAGGTTATCCGTGATTTGCCATTCCCGAGATAAAGCTTCAACATAACCTTTATAAGTTGAATCATAGCCATATTTCTCAACAAGCTGGAATATTTGAATTGCCTCATCTAACACCTCAGGCCGTCCAGTCGCGCGGTAGAATTCAGCCAATGCGTAGATAGTAAAGGCTTGGCCGTAGATCTGTTTTTTCTCCTGAGAAGGTTTGCCTTCCGCATCCACCATCCAGTATAATCCGCCATACTCTTTATCGATGAAATGATCCATCAAATAGGCATAGGCACGTTCTGCTATGGTCAGATATTCTGTCATGCCGTAGATCCGGTAAGCGCTCGCAAAGGACCAAAGGATACGGGCATTAAGCACAAGGCTTTTCTCTGCGTCAGGTGCAATGTTCAGCTGATTGTCGATTTCACCAATAAAACCGCCATTGATTTCGTCCTTCGTCTGTTTCATCCAAAAACTAAGAATATTANNTTCATTGGTAAGTAGTCACTCCTCACAATACTTATTGATTTTCGAGGTGAAATATTCGTTGATGATCCCAGCGGCTTGTTTGCCATACATACAATAATCATCATTCTGTTCTGCTTCATGAATTGGATAAAGATGAGCGGGCCAATCCCAAAGCATAAAGCCCTGAACCCAATCTCTGCGCTCACAGCCTTGAAACATTGCCTGATAGAATTTGCTTTGTTCTGCTTGACTGGGATCACCCTTTAAGGTCCAATCATTAGGAATCGCTGCACTCCCGCATCGGCTTGGGCAACCCGCTTCCATAAAAAAGAATGGCTTATTCTGTGATCTAACCACACTTTCAATCCGGTCGAGCTGAGCTTCCCAATCGTTAGCTGGATAATACCCGCTTGAAGAAATCACATCGAGCGCATCCCACCAGGCCACGTTATCCTCCTGATACTTATCGCAATTATAAGTAAGAATTCCTGAGTAAACCTTCCGGACCTCGGCAATAAGCGTACGCCATTCGGTTTCTCGTCTATCCGTTTGTACAAGCTCGCAGCCGATACAGAACATCTCACAGCCTGTTTCTTCAGCAATAGCAGCANNACCATTTAGGCTCGCAAGGAACATCCTTATCGAAAAAGTTAATGTGAGCACGCCAAGTTCCGTCAGCGCAATTCACAATTGGCTTCAGACATCCTTTAGCTGCAGTGACTTCGCTTTACTAATGGCGCATTTCACCTCTTCGTCACTAACGGTTGGAGTTTCCCAATAGGGAATTTCCGTTGAATGAGCGGTAGCTTGAAGCGCACTAAGAGCAATGGCCGTCCAGTTCGCACCGGTGACTGAAGACATGAGCTCCATCGAATGTTCCGCTTCTTCCGTTTTCCATGAACCGCGTGTACCCGAGAAACCCCAGGTTACGCCTGCAATGTATTCGTTGTTAAACCCCATCAAGAATCCCCACCTTACATTGAAAATAGAAAAGAGATTAATTAGTAAATTAATTTTGTTATATAGTTATTATTAAGTTGTTATTTTATAATAACAACTTAATTTAGTTATATACTTTTTCGAAGATGATTTCAAGGGCAATTTATAGTTGCAACTGGGAAATTAGAATAACTTTCGTTATAGTAAATACAAGACTATAAAAGGGCGCAATCGTACATTGACGTAATACATAGGGAGCATTCTATTCATGGTGATAGCGCAATCATAATAACTAGGAGATACAACTGGAGGGAAGTGCTTAAATGATAAATGTTATGATTGCGGACGACGAGGAGGTCATTCGCAGGGGGCTCGAAAAAATCACATCCAGGATGGAGCTAGATGTACATGTAATTGGATCCTACGGTAACGGATTGGAAGCCTGGGAGCATTTTGAAAAGTTATCCCGAGATGTAATGGATCTGCTTATTACAGATATAAAAATGCCTAGAATGGATGGCTTTATGCTGATTGAACAGGTTAGAGGACATATGGAGGATATACCTATTGCCGTTCTTAGCGGTTTTAGTGAATTTGAATATGCACGCCGGGCAATCCGCCATGGGGTGATGGATTATTTACTAAAACCTATTGATAAGACTCAGCTATATGAACTGCTCAAGAGAGTAGAAGATGCAAAGAAAAAGAATGTCAAAGAGCAGGAAGAGATGTTCTCTCAAACGGCAGATGGTGGAGAGCATTACGTTGTTGAACAGACTAAAAGCATACTGGAGAGGGAGTATGATCAGAACTTCGAACTTGAGCGTTTGGCGGAGACCGTAGGTATGAATGCGAGTTACCTTAGCCGTTTGTTCAAAATAAAGACGGGCCAGACCATAACCGATTATCTAATTCGGATTCGTATTACTAAGGCGAAAGAATTGCTGATCGAGCATCCCGACCTGAAAAATTATGAAATTGCCGATAAGGTTGGCTATAGTGACCCGGTTTATTTTAATAAATTGTTCAAGAAAATGTGTGGTATGACACCTAAGGATTACAAAAGTGGCTGTAAATTACCGAAAATGGAACGTGAGTTTTAGTCGTATATAGGAAGCTATTATTTTGGAGAGCGATAAGCTCTCTTTTTTTGTGGTTATTTTTAATAAATTAGATAATAAAATCACCATAACAAAAACAAAAATAACAAATACAAGACCAGAAAAAGCAATTCAAACCATCGTTTTGCATTAAAAATAGATCTATAATGNNATCACTTTTTTCAAGAGTATTTCAGTGAATTTGATAATAGTGATTACTCTATTAAATTGATGGTGATGATAAAAGTTATTATTTTTGTTATTAAACCAAATTAGAGTCGAATTGAAGAGAGGGGTCGTAAAAGCATGAAAAAAGGCAAAACAATGATGGGCTTGATGGCACTGACACTTATGGCGGGATTGTTTAGCGGTTGTTCCTCAAACAACAATACCAACAATGAAGGAACTAAAAACACAGGAAGCAATGGATCTTCTACAGAGGCGACGGCAGCTCCGGCTGATGATACAGCAGCCAAGGACATTAAAGGGGATATCACGGTTATTACGCAAAGAACGGATATTGTTGATACCGTATTCAAAGAGTATGCGGCTAAATTCAATGAGAAATATCCTGATGTAAAGGTAAACTTTGAAGCGCTTGCTACTTACGAAGATCAAATTAAAATTCGCATGAGCACTAGTGACTATGGCGACGTTCTTTTGTTACCTACAAGCATAGCGATTAAAGATATTCCCGATTTCTTCGAACCACTGGGTAAACTGGAAAATATGCAAAAACAATATACAGGTGTGGAAGAACGTGCAGTAGACGGAATGGCTTACGGAATTCCAATGACCATCAACTTTAACGGTATTATTTACAACAAACAAGTCTTTAAAGATGCCGGGATTACAGAGGTTCCAAGAACCCCTGAACAATTCTTGACTGCTCTGCAATCGATTAAAGACAAAACAAAAGCTGTGCCTCTGTACACAAACTACGCAGCTGGCTGGACATTGACCCAATGGGAAGCGGATCTGGCTACAGTAGCTGGTAACCGTGATTATGTGAACATTGGTCAAGTTGCTAGTGATGACAACTATGTTCCAGGTCAACCTCACTATGAGCTGTACAAAATTCTATATGATGCAGCGCAAAAAGGTTTGATTGAAGAAGACCCAACGACAACAGATTGGGAATCTTCCAAAGCGGATCTGGCAAACGGAAAAATCGGCACGATGGTTCTTGGATCTTGGGCGATTGGTCAAATTAAAGGCCTTGCTACTAACCCTGATGACGTTGGCTTTATGCCATTCCCTACGAATGCTGATAAAGTGCTTGTACCACTAGCGGGTGACTACAATCTGGGTGTCAGCGTTCATAGTAAAAACAAAGAAGCTGCTAGAGCTTGGGTGGATTGGTTCATTAACGAATCTGGCTACCCAACGACTGAAGGTGGCGGTATGAGTCCAGCTATCGGTGCTGAGCTTCCAGAAATTCTGAAACAATATGAAGGCACTGAAGTAACCTTTGATACACTTGCAGCTGCTAAAGCCGGCGAAGAAGGCTGGTCTGATGAAATTGACAAGCAAGCTGAAATCGGTGCTTGGCAGCCAGACTTCAAGAAACGCATTATTGAAGCAGCAATTGGCAACAGAAAAGAATCCTATGATGACATCATGAAGGATCTCAACGACAAGTGGAAAGCCGCTCGCGCGAAAGTCACAGCACAGTAACAACTATAAGCTTTCTTAAATGCTATAGGCGGTGGTGGATGTGGGAGGGGATATGCTAACAGGCATTTCCCCCTTCACATTTAAATGAGTCATAAATAAATGAGGATGCTTTTTCTGGAGGTGTATCGGGTGTTCAAGTTTTCGAATTTGAGTTACAAAAATNNCCATCATATTCTTGTTCTCATTAGTGCCGATCGTATTACTACTCACGTTTGCTTATTATCCAGTCATCAGTATGTTTCGATACAGCTTCACCAGCTGGAATGGACTAAGTAAAAATATGGAATACGTTGGGCTGGAGAACTACAAGACTATTTTTACGAAACCTGAGTATTTTTCCGTATTTAAGGTCAGCTTGTATTATTTCTTCACCACCTTTATTCAGATGGCGCTTGCTTTATATTTTGCGACCATTTTGAGCTTTAGTGTTCGTATGAAAAATTTGTTCAAAGGGATTTTGTTCTTCCCAACCTTGCTAAATGGTGTAGCCATCGGTTTTATCTTTCTTTTCTTTTTCAAACCAGATGGAACGCTAGACACGATTCTTAACCTGCTCGGACTTAGTGGTTTACAACAGAAGTGGCTGCTCAATCCGAATTTGATTAACTTCTCACTTGCAGGTGCGTCACTGTGGANNGGATATTTATGAAGCTGCTGAGATTGATGGTGCAAACAGATGGCATCAGTTTATGCATATTATTTTGCCAAGTATTAAACGTATTCTGCAATTGAACTTGATCCTGGCAGTTAGTGGCGCCATTGGTGTATTTGAAATTCCATACGTCATGACAGGCGGATCTAACGGAAGTAGCACATTTGTTATTCAGACGGTCGATGTAGCTTTCAAATATAGCAAAGTTGGATTGGCATCAGCAATGGCCGTAGTTTTGCTGGGTATCGTTATAGTAGTTACTATTTTGCAGCGCGTTCTGATCAAGGAGGAGAAATAAACTATGCACTCTGTAAAATATACCACTGCTAGTATATTCAAATATCTCACCTTGATTTTGGGAGCACTTGCAGCATTGATACCTATCGTAGTTGTATTTTTTGCCTCATTAAAAACAGGGCCAGAATACGCTTCAACCGGACCGTTAACACTGCCAGAGAATTGGCTGAATTTCTCCAACTACACTAAGGCTTTTGTTGATGGCAAAATGCTTCTTGGTTTTAAAAACACGGTCATTATCGTTGTGATCTCTATCCTGGGTGCAACGCTGACGGGTTCGATGATGGCTTATATTTTATCCCGCTTCAAATTTAAAGGCAGTAAAGTTCTCATCAGTATGTTTCTGATTGCTACCCTGATCCCGGGTGTTACTACGCAAGTGGCGACTTTCCAAATCATCAATCACTTGGGCTTGTTTAAACCAGATGGGCACCCATCGTGATGTACCTCGGTACGGATATTATCGCTGTATATATTTTTATGCAATTCCTGGATTCGATCTCCGAATCACTGGATGAATCGGCGATGCTGGACGGGGCTTCGTATTGGACGATTTATTGGAGAATTATTTTGCCACTGCTGAAGCCGGCGATTGTAACAGTAATTATTGTGAAGGGTGTTAATATTTATAACGATTTTTACACCCCTTTCTTATATATTCCGAAAACAGATCTGCAAACGATCTCCACAGCACTCTTTAAGTTTAAAGGTCCATACGGATCACAGTGGGAAGTTATATGTGCGGCGATTATGATCGCGATTATTCCGACATTGGTTGTGTTTACCGCGTTGCAAAAGTATATCTACAATGGATTTTCGCAAGGTTCTGTTAAGTAAGCTTAGTATTAGATTTCAAGCAGTACTAGATAAAATAGCAACCTGAAAAGTTGCATACATTTGGAGGGAATACTAATGAGTGAAGTGAAATTGGTAGGAGCGAGTGCAATTAACATCCCCAACATGCCTTGGCAGAATAAGCCTGCCGGTTACGAGAATCCGATTTGGAGACATAATGATAACCCGGTTATCAAAAGAAATCCTGCAAAAGGTGTAGCCCGTATTTTTAATAGTGCGGTTGTTGCGTATGAAGGTAGTTTTATTGGAGTATTTCGTGTGGAAAATAACACAACGCGTCCGCATTTGCGCATGGGACATAGTGTGGACGGTCTGGATTGGAAAATCGATGATGAGCCGATCCAATTTATAGATGAAGAAGGTAAACCTTATCAGCCGCGTTATGCTTACGATCCACGTCTGGTTAAGGTCGAAGATACATTTTATATTATCTGGTGTACAGATTTTTACGGCGCGGCCATCGGTGTTGCCAAAACACAAGATTTCAAAACATTTGTCAGCTTGGAAAATCCATTCCTGCCCTTCAACCGGAACGGCGTACTCTTCCCTAGAAAAATCAATAACAACTTCGTGATGTTGTCCCGTCCAAGTGACAGTGGTCATACACCATTTGGTGATGTGTTCCTTAGTGAGAGTCCT
>DOJM01000405.1:390-817 GCA_003529225.1 Paenibacillus sp. | reverse complement strand
ACCAAGGGTGGTCAAGGCTGGTGGCAAAGTGTGAAAAGTGTGGGCGAACCTGCACCGATTGAAACTACAGAAGGCTGGTTGATGTTCTACCATGGCGTTACTGGTACCTGCAACGGTCTTGTATATAGCATGGGTGCAGTTATTTTGGATATAAACGAGCCGTCGAAAGTAAAATACCGCTCGAAAAATTTTGTGCTAACTCCTGAAGAATGGTATGAGGAAAGAGGTTTTGTGAATAACGTTCTGTTCCCGTGTGCCACTCTACATGATGCAGAAACGGGCCGTATCGCCATCTATTATGGCGCTGCTGATACTTATGTAGGCGTTGCATATACAACCGTTGATGAAATCGTCAATTATGTCATCGACACCCATGAAGAGGTTGGCGATGATGCGGGTTTGGGGAAAATTTAATAGGGTGGACAAT
>DOJM01000405.1:0-323 GCA_003529225.1 Paenibacillus sp. | reverse complement strand
TGAGGAACAAGCTTTAGGTAGAGTGAAGTTGAGTAGATGCTTGGTGGCTGTGTAGCGTTCGAAAGAAGTGTGCGCCGTTTAGTGTGCTGTATTTTGTGTGCTGGGTTCTGCACGTTACTCGCTTTGTGTTATGTAGCTTGGGCTTTTCATTGTATTCTCTGCAATGGAAACTCTCGATTTCGTCTGAAAAATAGAATCTATTGTATTCTCTGCAATGGACTCCCGCAAAAATCACTTTTATGCTCGGTTTCGCTCGAACTGATTGCACAAAGTGCAATAGAACACCGACTGATGCTCATATGGAGAGATTCTATTGCACAAAG
>DOJM01000525.1 GCA_003529225.1 Paenibacillus sp. | reverse complement strand
GTGATCCTGACGTGCAAGCCGAACCACTCGCTGCCGCAATCCCCTCCATATCCAGGTTCATCAGCATAACATCTGTCCCAACCCCTGGGAAGCTCAAATTCAGAATACTAGGCAAAAAATGCTCGGTATTACCGTTAAGCGTGTAACGCGCCCGTCCAATCAGAGTATCCAGCTCCTCGAGTAGTCTACTGCGCAGGAGCTTCATATTCTGTTGACGTTCTGACAGACCCTTAACCGCTATTTCAACGGCTTTGGCAAACCCAGCTGCTCCGGCTAGATTCTCTGTTCCGGCACGTCTGCCGCGCTCCTGAAGGCCGCCATGAAGTCTTGGATGCAGCGGTGCTCCGCTTCGAACGTATAAACCACCGATCCCTTGAGGCCCATTGATCTTATGAGCAGTAAAGCTCATGTAATCTACTGGAAGCTCCCGTAATGTAATCGGAAGGGCACCAAGAGCTTGTACAGCATCTACATGGAACAGAATTCCCCGTTCTTTAGCAAGCTGACCAATCTCCTGGATGGGCTGAACAGTGCCTACTTCATTATTGGCATACATTATGCTGATCAGCACCGTGTCTTCCTGCAATGCAGCCTCTACGTCTGTGACAGATACCCTGCCCGTCGAATCCACAGGAAGATAGGTAACTTTGAAGCCTTCCTTCTCTAGCTCTTCGCAGGTATGTAACACTGCATGATGCNNGGTAAATAAGTCACATCAAAGCCGTCTCGTTCAAGTTTTTCACATGTATGTAACACTGCATGATGCTCGATCTGGGTGGTGATAATATGTTTTCCTTTATGGGAAACTGCAGCCGTAGCTCCATAGAGCGCTAAATTGTCGCTCTCAGTGCCGCCTCCAGTGAACACCCACTCATCAGGTGAACAGCCCAAAAAGGCGGCGATATTATCGCGCGCCCCGTTCAATATTCTTTTAGCTGAACGCCCGAACTGATGTACACTCGATGCATTTCCGTATTGTTCTGTCATTATATTCAGCATGACCTTAGCCACCTCGGGATGAACCGGGGTTGATGCGGCGTGGTCCAAATAGAT
Source organism: Paenibacillus sp. (assembly GCA_003529225.1). Taxonomy (GTDB): domain Bacteria; phylum Bacillota; class Bacilli; order Paenibacillales; family Paenibacillaceae; genus Paenibacillus_AQ; species Paenibacillus_AQ pseudetheri. The sequence goes on along the minus strand of DOJM01000525.1, from coordinate 2,904 downwards.
GGATTTCATATTCATTTCTCCGCTTCTAGAGTATAGGAAACTAGTTCTTCTAAAAATATAAGAAGGTATAAGTTTCACGTTATGCATTATTCTTATATTTCTCGCTTAAACGCTAACCGTCCTTATAAGGACGCCGAAGACTTTTATACTTGCAACTATTAAATTATACCGCGCGAGAAGTGAGTTTTCCACAAGCGAAAGAACACAATATTGTAATCATTTCCCTATGAAAGCTAGGATTATAATAGCCAGTTCTCTTCAGAGGTTACCTCAATGCCATTTTTTCTAAGTAAAGCTGTAGTAACGCCATTTCCGGCTATTTTCTTCCCTTTGAATTCCCCATTATAAATCATACTGCTGCCGCAAGAAGGACTATTTTCTTTAAGCACTACCATCGTAGCTGATACCTCTTGGGCTTTTGCAAGCGTGATATAAGCACCCTCTAAATACATATCTGTAACATCTGTACCTGATCGCTCCACTACTTTAGCCGTCCCTGCCAGCACATCCTCGCCATTCCCACCAATGATTTCAGCGGGTTCTCTAGGCGTTGCGAATCCTCCCAGCAATTCCGGACACACAGCAATAGCTTGATTCTTATTCAAAAGCTTCTGAATTTTCTCATCCAAACAATCCGTACCATTATATCTCACCTTCATGCCAGCTAGACAAGAGCTTACCAAAATCACCAATGAGCACCTCTTTCTTCATTCATTCCGCTTCGTTTATAATAAGAAATATTCCGAGCATAACATGATGAAATTAAGCTGTAAACGGAATGAACTTCTAATCTACTGACTGGGGAGTGTAAATAATGTGCGGACGCTATACAATAACCGTCACTATGGAAGAGCTGATGGTCAGATATTTTGCGAATGATTCAACCATTATCCACTATGCCCCTAAATATAACGCCGCGCCCATGCAGCAAATTCCGTCAGTCATTAATACAGGTTCCAGCAATAAGCTCGGGGAACTGCGTTGGGGTCTGGTTCCTTCATGGGCAAAGGATGACAAAATCGGCAGTAAAATGATCAATGCCCGGGCAGAATCGCTGCTGGAGAAACCTTCTTTCAAGCGCTTACTAAGCTCACGCCGCTACATCATCCCATCTGACGGCTTCTACGAATGGAAGGTGCAGGGCAGCAGCAAACAACCTATGCGGATCGTGATGCGCGATGGAGGTATTTTCTCTATGGCCGGATTATATGATATTTGGATGGACCCTGAGGGTAATAAACTAAGTACCTGCACGATTATAACGACTACTCCGAACGAGCTTATGGCTGAAATCCATAATCGCATGCCGGTTATTTTGAAGCCTGAGGATGAGACAGAATGGCTGGATCGGGGCAATCAGGACACTACCTCTCTAATAAAGCTCCTGAAACCGTATGATCAACAACTAATGAGAGCCTATCCAGTTTCCACAGCTGTCGGAAATGTTAGGAATGATGCAAAAGAATTAATTGAAGAGGCTCAAGCATAAACGCCTTCGGCGTCCTTATGAGGAAGGTAAGTGTTTATACGAGAAAAAGAAGGATAATTTATAACGTAGGCATATAAATTCTTATATTTTAAAAAACATCTTAACCCTGCGGCTTAACCGCAGAGTTAAGACCATCGACGCTCGATCTTAGACCGGCGTCGCATCAATTGATGAGACATCTGGAGAAATCTATCCGCATACAGCCCGGAGGAAAGATTGTTTCGGATATGCCATTCGCCATTCATCCTAATTCTGTCCCGCAGTGCTGGATCATGCATTAAAGATAAAGCAGCATTCACAGCTTCATCCAGCTGCCCTCTTGTGTACATTTTTCCAGTATGATTATTAATGACAAGTCTCCGAATGCCATCCGAATCCGTAGTAAGAACAGGACAACGACACAACATCGCCTCGGCTACGGCGTACCCAAATCCCTCGAGAATAGAGGTGGAACAGAGCAGTCCTCCCGAGTCACCAATAATGCTCATATAATCTGCCATTTGCCCGTGAGGAACATTGGAATGCGAAATCAAACGTGAAGAAATCCCTGTCTCGGCTACAAAATGTTCGAAGCTCTCTTTTTGCTCCGGCTCAAACAACGTATCGTCCTGAAAAATCCATAAATAAAGCTTGGGGTGGATCGCCAGAAGCCTTTGTCCGATTTGTAGAAATTCTCTCCAGTTCTTATTCGTTTGAATTCGTCCCACCCAGCCCAGGATGGGAAAGCTTTTCGTAGGGTAATTGGTATATCCAAACTGATCGCAATCGATTGGATTGTCAAAGCAATATTGAGAAATGGATGGAAATCCACCTTTGACAAGGGTCTGCAAATGGGTCGTTTCTGGATAGAGCAGTGCATCGGTTAGCTTGTGAATCCGCTCAGTAAAATTATTAATAACTTGCTCCGCTTCATCTAATGTCCCCAATCCCTGCACCTCAAAAACAAGCGGGCCCTTGTAACCAAACCCTCTGAACCTCTCCGCTAAGTAAATATCCGTACACACTACAATCAAGTCAAAAGCTTCCCGAGTGAGCAATCCTCTGATCTCGTCATCATTATTGGTAATATAGGTTTGAATATTAGGAATATTTTGTTGCCCTTTTCCAGGGTGTGTGTACAACAAATGACACTCTACACCGCGATCATATAGTGCTTGGCAGCGCACTCGGTTCAGGGTTTGCATGCCGCCGCTCGGGTTGAAGAAGGTGAACAAAATCTTCATTACGATCACTCATTCACATATTATTTTAAGAAAAATAGATCTTCAACAGATCATACAAATCTGCACTTCGAAACAGCTCATTATAGTAGTGAGTTTTAGTCGATGGGACATGTCTGTGTCGAAAGCCAATCAAGCTGTGGTCTTCCGTATAATAATTGGAGATCGTATCCCCACCGATAGTAATCAGAGCCT
>DOJM01000234.1:13458-13712 GCA_003529225.1 Paenibacillus sp. | reverse complement strand
AGGTTGAACCTATATCCTCAATTGAAGCGTAATTTTTCTGGATTTGATAGATTGTAGACTTACCTTCTTGTCTTTTCTCTAGTTGAATCCCTTCCTCCTTCAGTTTGTCTGTGAGAAGCTTCTCCATTTTATCGTTGATCAAAGCTTCTGTTCGGGAATCCAATTTCACATTCATTGCTAAATCTACGCTCTGATTCTTATTCACCGTGACGTGAACGGTGCCATTAGAACATCCCGATATTAATATCATCATT
>DOJM01000234.1:8691-13310 GCA_003529225.1 Paenibacillus sp. | reverse complement strand
CTCTACTCATGAGATCACCTCTTTCTCCAAAACCACAGGCAAATCGCTTTCTGTATTCTATTCATTTCTTAAATGCTAAGAAAAGCCTTTCTTTTACTCCCTCTGTGAATAGATGCATTCTCTTCACTTTTTAAGATATCCGCCTTACGGAGAACTTTCCTCCCTCTCCAGCGCATTAGAACAAGCATCCCCCGCACAAATTCATCAGCAATTATACAGCAGAAGATCCCTGTGAGCCCCCAGCCTAAGCTGATTCCAAACCAGTAGGAACATCCCACTCCAATAATGGACATAGACACGATAGAAGTATACATCGTATAACGGTTATCGCTGATGGCGTTCAGCGCATTACCCATGCCCATGTTCAGCATTTTGCAAGGTTGCAGCAGGAGATTTAGGGCCAACAGGGAAATCCCAATCGCAATAATCCGCGGGTCGGAAGTGAAATAACCTAGCAGATTCCTGCCGAAAAGAAATAGCAGTAACATGTTCGCTGATACAATGGCCAAGCCGATATACAGCGTGCATAATAGCGGTTTGCATCAACCTTATAGTTTTTCCGTCGGTCCAGCAAGCCCGGCCGTGCCTGTAGCACCTGTCGGTCCCTGTATCCCTTGTGCTCCTTGAGGTCCTTGCACTCCAGTCGCACCTGTTGCTTCACCAGCAATTAGTAAATAATCTGACGAACTACCGGGTGTTCCTTTGGGTTTAGCAACAGTAGCTATATAAGTGCTGCCATTAAAGGTTACTACTTGACCGGGCGTTACTGGTGCAGCCGGCTATGGCGCAATCATTCCACTGGCATCCGGAGGCCCTATTATTATGACCACGATTTTAGGTGGTTTGGTTGGAACAACAAGCCTCATAGGCTTCGGAAATTCAGCTACTGGTATTTCTCTTGTTGGTGGAAATATTGATTTGACAGGTACTGTTCTTGGACCTCTTATCAACTTTGCAATGTCGGTTCCTCGTACGGGAGTGATTACATCTGTTGCTGCTTACTTCAGTAATACCATAGCTTTATCGTTTCTTGATACTACGATAAATGTAACAGCGCAATTGTACCAATCCGCCACACCAAATAACACATTTACTCCTATTCCAGGCGCAATAGTACCACTTCCACCTATTACCGGTACTATTAATTTAGGAACTTTTGTCAGCGGAATTACGAATGGTATCAATTTCGCTGTAACACCACAGACACGTCTTCTTATGGTATTCTCAGCCACTGCTACAGGTCTTACCCTTGTAAATACAGTCACTGGTTATGCAAGTGCAGGCTTTACTATTGTATAATCACTAACACAAACAAAAGCATCTGCCCTCCCACCAAAGGAGTGACAGATACTTTTGATGAAAATTAATGATGCATTAGCTTTCTAATCTTTCGGATTTAGAAGCCGCTGTTCTTCAGCTTACCCATAACCTTATCGATTTCCGCTTTAGTCGTATACCGTCCCACACTAAAACGAACCGCTCCCTGCCCAATACTTGCTGAGACATTCATTGCCTTTAGAACAGGTGAAATCAATGTTTCTCCAGAATGACAAGCTGAGCCTGTTGAGGCAGCCACATCTTCTAGCGAAGCGATCAGTTCGTGACCCGCCGCTCCAAGACGACTAACGTTAAGCGTGTTGGGCAATCGCTTATGCCTATGACCGTTCAGGTGAATTCTGTCACCAAAAGCCTCCTGCAATCTATCATAGAAATAATCCGCAACTTCTTTCACACGCTCTCTGGAAGCGGAGTCCGAAGCAAGCNNCACAGGCTTTTCCTAATCCAATAATATAAGGTGTGTTTTCGGTGCCTGCCCGTCTCCCCTGCTCATGCCCCGCTCCGTGAATTAATGGTTCGATGTGAATGCCCTCTCGGATGTACAATGCTCCAATCCCTTTTGGCGCATATAATTTATGGCCTGCCAACGTTAGAAAATCCACCCCTAACTCGGCCACATCAAGCTCTACCTTTCCAGCGGACTGCGAAGCATCGGTATGTACAAGGACACCCCGTTCATGGCAAGCCTCGGCTATTTCTTTGATCGGCTGAATCGTGCCCGTTTCGTTGTTAGAGTGCATAATGGAGACAAGTATGGTTTGATCTGTAAGCTGCTTTTTCACATCGTCTACCTGCACCATTCCATACGTGTCAACAGGTACATAAGTAATCGTATAGCCCAACTGCTCCAGATACTGACACGGCTTAATCACCGCAGGATGCTCCACAGTAGACAGGATAATGTGATTGCCTTTATGTCGATACGTTTGGGCGACGCCCTTAATGACATTATTATTCGATTCGCTGCCCCCGCTTGTAAAAAGAACCTCACCCGGTGCACAATTCAGACAACTAGCCATCTGTGTTCTTGCTCGCTCGATTCCGAGTTTAGCTTCTTGTCCCAAAGAATGACTGCTTGAAGGATTCCCAAAATGACCATAAAGATAAGGAATCATAACCTCTGCTACTTCCTTATCTACAGGTGTTGTAGCGTTATAGTCTAAATAGATCATTTATTACGCTGAGCCTCCTTTAAGCCCCTCATACTTTACAATACATAAAGCTTATACCTTCTGATTACTTAAAAAAGAGCGCACCTCTGTCTCAGCTTCATCCAAGTTGTTCACCTTAAAGGTAACTCTCTCAAACCCTTCATACTGGGTAGAAGTATAATCGTATTTAGGATCATAGTAGTATTCTAACAGCAACGCCACAGCCTCTCCGAACAAATCAGCTTGCAAGCACCGCTCGATTTCCGCCGCAATGGGGATATGAATTCGGGATTTGATACTTCGAAATGCTGAAATGCACTGTTCTTTATATTCTTCTGGTCGATAATCCTCAAGGATTTGCTGAACTCTGGCTTGTAGTGGCATCTCAATCCAAATCTGTGTTCCAATCTCTTTCTGCTCAGCCATGAATGGGGGCATTACGACCTTACCAATCTTTTTACTCTCCGCTTCAAACAGTACGTAAGGAGCATCCCCAAGCTTAATTAATTCCTCCAAAAGAAGACTATCGAACGTTTTCTGATTGTTTGCATGAAGTCCGATCTCGCCAAAGATAGAACCGCGATGACCCGCCATTCCTTCCAAATCGAGAACAGGATAGCCTTGTGCCTTTAGGCGGTGTAGCAGGTTGGTTTTACCTGTACCCGTATTCCCGTGAATCACATAAGGCTTCGCCTTGAATTCATAGGACTCCAGTTCATCAAGTACCCATTTACGGTAAGCTTTATAGCCGCCAATCAGTCGGTAAGCGTGAATATCCATTAAAGAAAGTACGGTCGCAGTTGTACGGCTGCGCATACCTCCCCTCCAGCAGAATACAGCCTTGTCCCCTTGAATCGCAGCAAATTCTTTGACAAAAGAAGGTAGCTTCGCCGCAGCAATCTCCAAACCGCGTTCTTTCGCAGCCTGCACACTTGTCTGTTTATACAATGTACCTACTTCAGCTCGTTCCTCATCGTCAAAAAAAGGAATATTCAGGCTCTCCGGCAATGTCGAATCTTTATATTCTGAAGGAGATCGAACGTCGATAACGGTAATCTGCTTCTTATTCTTTAACACTCTTAGTTCTTCCAGTGTAATATCCTGAAACAATGCGCTCTCTCCTCTGGTGGCTAACTTCTTAGGTCGCCTCTAAGCTGAACTCCAGTGTTATTGCGCAGCTATAACTGCAATCTGACCCGGATGTTCTTCCGTTACTTCTCCGATCAATGCCGCTTCTACACCTGCATCTACTAACTCTTTTAGCAAATCCTCACTTTGTTCAGGGACAACAGAGATCAGCAATCCGCCGGAGGTCACAGCATCACACAGAATATAGCGGCTTAGTTGGTCCATTTCTTCCGGATAAAGAATACTGCCCTCCAAATGGGCAAAGTTATTCTTAGTGCCGCCTGGAACAAAGCCCTGCTCCGCGAGCTCTCTTACTCTTGGCAGCATCGGTACATCCCCTTGACGAATAATCAATCCGTGATTGCTCCCTTTTGCCATCTCCGAGGCGTGTCCCAGCAGTCCAAATCCGGTAACATCTGTACAAGCATGTACATCATAGGGCTCCATGATTTCAGCCGCTTTTTTATTCAGTGTAGACATGACTGTCGTAAGGCGCACAGTTTCTTCAGGGGATAGCTGATCCTTTTTAATAGAAGTTGTTAAGATACCTACACCGATAGGCTTCGTTAGAATCAGTTTGTCTCCTACCTGCGCACCTGCATTCGTTCTTACTTTGTCCGGATGCACAAGGCCTGTAACAGCCAATCCAAATTTAGGCTCTTTATCGTCGATGGAATGTCCGCCCACAAGCGTTGCTCCTGCTTCCTGCACTTTATCTGCTGCACCGCGCAAAATGTCACCGAGAATGCTTTTGTCCAGAACAGAAATAGGGAAGGCCACAATATTAAGCACCGTAAGCGGCTTACCGCCCATAGCATAAATATCACTTAACGCATTAGCTGCAGCAATTTGCCCAAAGGAATAAGGGTCGTCCACGATCGGCGTGAAAAAATCAACAGTCTGCACTAACGCTAGATCATCACTTAATCGATATACCCCAGCGTCATCACTAGTATCCAGACCTACAAGTAGATCCGGGTTAGGAACGGTTGGTGGCAGACG
>DOJM01000234.1:5043-8678 GCA_003529225.1 Paenibacillus sp. | reverse complement strand
AAGATAATGAGGTCAATTTTATAGTTTCGGCTTGAGACATCATGACTCAGCTCCTTTAGATAGTTAATGTCGAATACCTTTAATCTTACATCAGTAGACAGTATTGTACAAAATACAAATATACAAAAGAACGCCCCGTAGCCAGTTCATACTCCCCGGCTATGAGACGCCCCTCACTTAAACCCTACCCGTCCATATAAGAATATGCAAGCTCCTATGCTTCCTCCACTAAAATTAACTAATCTGCTGAGCCTCCTGCTGTTTCTCCAAAAACCGCTGAAGTATAGCATTAAATTTCTCCGGCTGACACAGATTACTAGGATCTAATGCGTTAGGAATAATCACTAACTGAGCATGTGGCAGTTGAGACACGATTTCCTTCATACAGTTAACTCCAAATTCACTAAAGTCACCGACAATACATAACGCCGGACGCTTAAAAGACTTTAAGCATCTAGTGTAATCCACATGGCTCGTAGCCAGCCTTTGCCGGTACAATTCCCGTGGACGTTTATCGAGAAGTCCTCTTCTAATCTCGTTATAAGCCAGGTTCCAGCGTTCCCTATACATCATACGAATCGAAGGCAATACAAGCTCACTTGGGGCGTAATACATTAACCAACTACAATATGCAGCCATAAGCTGGATTTTACCGATTATCGTTGACGCCTGACTTCTACAAAAGCTATCCGCGACAACAATCGCTTTCACTCGCTCAGGATATTGTTTCGCAATATGTTGAACGACGAGCCCGCCATAGGCACTCCCAACAAAAACAGCCTCACAAATGCCCAGATCATTTAATAACATAATTATATCTAGGCATTGAGTTTCAATAATTTCGTTTGGAGCCTGCAGCAATTCACCTGATTTGCCATTCCCCCGTAAATCGCACAGAATCACTTTATATTTATCAGAAAAATATTCCAATTGTGGCTTGAACATACTATGTGTTAATCCATGTCCATGGATAAACACAACCGGAGTCCCTGTTCCATTGATTTCGTAATAGAGCGAAGTTCCATTCAGTTTAGCAATAGGCAAAGTTAACACCTCTTTCATAGATAGGTTCTACATCTATATGTGCTTATGAACGCAGCAAAAAACCACAGAGGGATTCTCTGTGGCTATTCATCATCAAATACGCCATTCATCCTCTCTCCATACGCTTACGAGGTTAGCTGTCGGATTCGGGCAGTGAGAGTTGCCCTACCTGCATGGATGCATTACTATACACCTGGAACAGGATTCACCCCATAACTAGTACCGATTGTTACACTGGTTCCCAGTTGTTGGTTCCCCCGCTTTCCTTAACGGAAATTAAGCGGACTTCTTATGTAATTGTCAGTTATGTGATGAATCATACTCCGTGTAAGGTTTCTTGTAAAGTTGAGCCGTGGGCAAAATAATGTTGAAAGCCATGCTTTTCATTTCATTTTGAGCATACACTTCGTTTTCTCTTTCTTTTGCTCTTGTTTACTCGGTTTATTAAGAAGAAACGGTTATCGTCCTTTACAGACGAGAACCGTTCTCGTAAAAATATAAGGATATTCATAGTTGCGCAGCATATAAATCTTATATTTCAAGAAAACCGAGTGGCCTTCAGAGATCAATCCCTGAACGAGTCGGCTTCTATATTCAATCATATGGCTATAACAGATCGGCGTTTTTCAATGCAAGCTCCCAGCTTGGAAAAAAGAACAGCGCACTTCTCATAAGATCAGGATCGCTTTGCTTCACTTGTTTTTGCCTTCGACTTTGATTTCGACGGATTATACCAGCTGATAAATCGGTTGTTCTGCAATGAAACAGGTAGAAATCATCGGGTATTTCTCTGCCAGAACTTCAGCCAAATATTTCATCCCCGGGGCTTCACTCTCCGCATGACCTAACATGATCAGCGCATTCGATCTACCTTGATGCACTGCATCCCTCTCATATTCCGGGGTTTCCCACTCCGGTCCCTCGCCAGCAATAATCAAATCAAGATGGTGCTGATTAAAAAGAGGAATAGCCATCGTCCCACCTCCTCTGTAACCTACTAATATCCCCACATGTCTGCATGTCTGGGATAGGTCCCCAGCAACACGTACATAGGAGATGCTTAGCTTTCTTTTGATATACTCGGCCGCTTCACTTACTGTCATGGCAGGAATCGTTAGGATTGAAGCAGTTGCTTGCTGCTCATCCACATAGGCTGACCACTCAAGTTCTCGCAGCAAACCCACCATGATCCCATCCGGTTGATGCCGATGCCAATAATCATGATAACGAAAAATAGCCAGTTCAGAACGCTCGATTAAACTCCGTTTCGCGAGATAAACAGGGTCACCCTCTAACCACTCGCTTGTCTCATGATGGCTGTAAAACACACCTTCATGTGTGATCAACAAATTGGCGTTCATAGCAACCGCTCGTTCCACAACATATTGCGTAGCAGAGAATGCCGTAATCATCCCTGTAATCACCGTTTCTGGATTCCCCGGCTTAAGAGTATCCACAGTCTCATCTATCTGTTCCATAGTTCCCATTAAATCTTCCAGAATCGTTCTAATTGTCACGCTCACTTTAATCCTCCCTTTGAGATCTATTCTATTAATCTATCAACGTAAAAATAACCCGCCCTTAATCGATATAAGGACGGGTTTAGTTCACTTTCAAGCGAACAATACGCTCTATGATTTCGTGGCAGAGCCGATAATCCGGTGGAAAGCTAGCTTCGGCTTATGCCCTTCATTGAATAGGAACGGCCAGTTCTTCCGACCACGAACAGGGAAATCATCCAGCCAGGTATAGTCATCTGCGGCTCCCCAGAACGTGACTGAACTAATGACGTCGCGGTATTCTCTCAGCAGTGTGAACATCGCTTCGTATCTATCTGCCTGCAGCTCGAGGAGATCAGTAGGCGCTACCTTTAAATCCATTCGTCTGTCATCGAAACGGAACATGGATACATCCAGCTCAGTCAATTGGAGCTGAAGTCCTAAGGATGCATATTTTTCGATCGCTGCACGAATATCATCCAGACTAGGATCGTATAAATTCCAGTGTGCTTGCAATCCGACGCCATGGATTGGCACGCCTTGTTCCAATAGCGACTTCACCAGTTTATATATTTTGTCACGCTTTAATGGATGGGATTCGTTATAGTCATTGTAGAACAACAATGCCTTTGGATCGGCTTCATGCGCGAATTCAAACGCTTTGGTGATAAAGTCTGGGCCCACAATGTCGAGCCACTTCGACTGGCGAAGAAGCTCTTCTCCCTCATCAGCGATTACCTCGTTTACACCATCCCAAGCATAAATTTCTCCCTTATAACGTCCTACAACGGTCTGAATATGTGATTTAACTCGTGCAAGCAGAATCTCTTTGCTTACAGGTCCTCCGTCCTTATCCTCAAACAGCCAGTCCGTAGTCTGATTGTGCCAGATTAGGGTATGTCCGCGCATCGCCATATGATGTTCCCGTGCGAAGGCAACCAGCTGGTCTGACACCCCAAAGTTATAAATGTCCTCAAGTGGATGGAGACTTTCAAACTTCATCTCATTCTCAGCGGTAATACTATTGAAATGATAGGCGAGTAAGTGTTCCTGTGATTGTATCGTCAATGGGTTAACGGCTGCGCCAATCAT
>DOJM01000234.1:4345-4958 GCA_003529225.1 Paenibacillus sp. | reverse complement strand
TGAATACCTTCTTTAGTGCAGGCTCTATAAAATCACTAGCTTGTCTCAACAATCTTCCTCCTACCAAACGTATTTATATTCCTTATTCGAAACATTATGAACGATAATCGAACCAATCAAAGTAGGCAGGTACCTCAGCCACTTTGCCATGACCTGTCGCATNNGATGCCGCTGTAGATAGCTTATTCCAATCCTGCCCATTCAAGGAGAACGATAAGGTGTATTCGGTAAGATCTGCCTGTATTTTCAGATAAATTTGCTCAGCTGTAGTTGGCACTTCTGCTTCTATACGGGTTATTCCATCAATGGTTAATTGTGCTGCAATGACTCTGTGACCATCTTTTTGTACCAATCCAACCTCATAATGTGCACGCTCATCCAATCTAGCACAAAGTCCAGCCTCTTCACCGTCCGCACTAGGATTAAACTCCAGGAATGTGCTCCATTCTGCTGAAGTATGCTGCTGTCTTCTTCCTATAAAAGCCACTTGCCCGATATCATTAAGACCTTCAGGTTGACCCCGAAGAGATAGCCATCCCGGACGTTCATCTAAAGACCAGCTTGCTTCAGCGGGATTCCGAAGAAAGGCTAATGATAAAGGCAATACATCGTT
>DOJM01000234.1:0-4323 GCA_003529225.1 Paenibacillus sp. | reverse complement strand
GTAGGAGAGGAACCGGGAACCCGCGGCACCTTCATTTCCAATCCCACAATATCTTCATTATTATCAATCATCGGCCATCCGTCTTCATTCCACGTTACAGGAGCAAGAAAAGTTTCTCTTCCTAGCACCGTATACTTGGATTCCACTAGTCTTACGCCAAGAAATACGGCCCACCAATCCCCGTTCTGGTCCTCGATTAAATCGGCATGACCCAAGTACTGAATGGGATTTTTTCGTGGGATTAGACAAAGGCTGGCATCTTTTACAAGGTCTATATGACGCTAACAAAGCTTCTTTGGCTGTTGCGAAAAACTCGCAATTTTCTTTATAAGGCTTTTTAGCGGGGCAAGTTGGCCTGCACATAATACCTGTTGTTTTTACGCCAAGGTCTTGCAATTCAACATTTGAAATCATACCATCCATTACCATAACATTTACAGGCAGTGGTGACTGCTGCACAAAATATTCAATCAAGTTTCGATCGGTGAGTCCCGGTATAAAAATCCCATCCGCTCCAGCAGCAGCGTAAGCACTGGTACGCTCTATTGCTTCATTCACTAAATCCAAAGAATGCTTCCCATTTTTGAAAAAGAGATCGGTTCTGGCGTTAATAAACACACTCTTTTGAAGTTTAGCTGCAACTTGCTGTATAGTTCGAATACGATGACTTTGTTCCTCGATTGCCCATAATTCATCATTCGGATGATTCACCTTTTGATCCTCGAAATTGATCCCACATATATCTAGTTGGAATAATTGTTCTATGTTATTGGCTAAGGACTCTTCATTTACAGCATACCCACCCTCAATATCTACCGTCAATGGCACAGATACATGTTCTGCTATTCTCGAAACAGACCACAGTAGCTGCTCAAATGAGAGCTGTTCACCATCTGAATACCCCTATGCGTCCGCCATAGCGAAGCTGCTTGTGGCAATAGCCTTTGAACCTGCTTTTTCTATCGCATTAGCCGAAGCTACATCCCAGCAGTTATACAGCATTAGTGGATTTTCTTGATCGTGCAAAGATTTAAAATAGTCATAGTCATTTCTGTTCATCAGTGGTCATCTCCATTAAATAGAATAGCACCACTATACAATAGACAATGATTCGCCATACCAGAAAAATTAACACCAATCTTTTTTTCATGTGAATCAATTTCATTAACAACGTTATTTTTTTGAACTGGTATGCTACGCAGCTGATTTGTTTGCTTTAATACTTTAGTTCAATCGATCAACGGTTAGTTTACAAGCGGTATACGTCAGACAGGCAAATTCAAAATCAACCTTAGCAAGAGTACCGCGGTGACGAATATTGTTCAGTTGAAAATACTCTTTCAGATACACATTCACTCGTTCGACCGCAGTTCTTATCTTGTACTGTTCATAATAACTGTCGCTACCACGAGCAGATACGGTGGATTTTTCTCGGGTTATCGTCGACCTTTTCCTTGAATACTGACATTGTCCTTCATTAAACGGACATTCCAGACACTCCTTAGGCTGCATGTATTTAAGTGTTTTGTATTTCGGGGCATAGCTGTCGTACCGATAGGATTGACCTTCTTTACAAATCGGGTGAGGTATCAGCGGAATTCCCTTCACCAACTCATCATATGAGTAAGAGAACTGTGCTTCTACTTTCGTCTCGAACAAGGGGAGGTTTTCTTCGAGTTCTAGTTGTTCCTTTAACCCTTGTTCTCGCTCACCTTTGGATTTTCTGCCACGTTTTTTCTTTGGAAGTTCTAATTAAGCTGAGTCGGTGCCCCTAGATATACTTTCTTCGATACGCCCCGTAAAAATGGATTAATGTCTAACGTTTCAAAGAGATAACCATAGGCGTCCTTGGGTGAAATTTCTAATAAATCCGACAAGGAAAACAAACTTTCTTGTTGAATACTATACATCAGGAGTTCTTCCTTTCCCTCTCTGGTATGTGGTAGTGGTACCTAAATAGGGCTTGCTGAACGAACCAAAAACTCAGTATAACAAGGTTTTAAGGCGCTTCATGTCGAATATATGCATGGAATCACGTGAAAGTGGTTGAAAATCCGTGCACATGGAGTGATTAATATGAGGTTCAATATATAGATGAAACAGGCAATCAGCTCTTGCTGCCAGGAGATTCCTATCTGCCGTTTGGCGGTAAATTAAACGCTGAAAATCGCTGGGCCCTAAATACTTCGAGAATTGAGGAGGTACTCCTTTTTTCGAACTTAAGCCATATAAGGATGCTTAAATTATGAAATTGATTCTCTTATAAAATAATAAAGGCAAAACCATTGAAAAATGGTGACGCAAAGCTACAGGGGCTAACGTGACTCTTTCACTACGCCAGCCAGTTACCGACATGAGGCGCAACGTTTTCCGTTGTTATTTAACCCTTCTTATTTCGGTAAGGAGGGTTTTTCGCGTATATCAAGCAACTTAACAATTTCATATGTCAACTCCGTATTGACAAAGGCAAATCCATTGAAAAATGGGGACGCAAAGCTATAGGGGCTAAAGCGATCGAATCGCTATGCTAGCCAGTTACCGATATTGAAGCCTAACGTTATGGAGAACGTTAGCTTGTGGAGGAATTTTCGAGATGAAATGGACCAAGAGTATTTTAGCTTTACTTATGATCTGCACGTTAATTGGAGTACTTCCTGCTCATGCAATTTATGCCCAAGGATCGATTATAGATCAGCTCGTGGTTCTGCCAACAGGGAAATATAACGTATCTGAAGCAAAGGCCATGATGGGACGGCTAGAAAAAATACCGACTCCGATCCTGAAGGCTTTACATGATAAAGATATAAAAATTATATTGACCAACGATAGGATCACCAATGTGCCCGAGCTGAGCTACTTAAAAGGCATGACGCCAAGAGGCTGGGAAGGTACCGGTCTGACATGGGATAANNATGTTGTTGTCCGGATCGGTTACAGTAAAAAGGGTAAAGGCCATAACTCGTACAACCTAGAAATCCATGAAACCATGCACGCTGTAGATCGCTTCGTATTCAATAACGTAAGTGACTCACAAGAATTTACAACAATCTTCAGCAAAGAAGCAAATATTCACTATAAAAACGACGGCTATATCTCGGTTTATCCTGCTGAATATTTTGCCGAGGCAGCCAGTCTGTACCTGTACAATGATACGACACGGAAAGAACTTCAAGATAGTACGCCATTAACTTATGATTTTATGGACAAACTTTTCAATACGTGAAAATGACCTGTATAAAAAGCTCCTCTCAAATGAGAGGAGCTTTTTATACTAGGTCATCTTAGTAGATACCAAAATTTATTGAGCTCTAGGACGAACGAATAGGATAGCTCCAAAGATTAACAATAACATACCTACAACCTCGAAGATCGTTCCCGCAGATGACTCTCCTGTTTTAGGAAGAAGAGATTCCGTCTTGTCATCACCTTCATCACCTTTACTAGGTGTAGAATCCTTCGGCTTTGTATCTGTAGTATTTGTATCTGTAGGTTTTGAATTCTTAATCTTTGTATTAGCAATGTCATAACCTTGTACTTCGGATTTGTATCCTTTTACTGGTTGCTCTTTTACTTCGTACAAATATTCGTTGCCATCAGCATCATACGTTACTAAGTCTGCAAACGTATATTCCCAACCATTGGCTGCTGTTACTTCTTGGGTTAGGATCACAGTACCGTTTTGTAATAAGTCTACTTTAATACTGCTTGGACGATCTGATGCNNTTTTGTATTCGTAATGTCATAACCATGTACTTCGGACGTATATCCATCCACGTATTGTTCTTTCACTTCATACGTATACGCTTTGTCGTTTGTATCATATGCTGCTAAATCTGTAAACGTATATTTCCAACCATTCTCTGCCGTTACTTCTTGAGTTCGGATCACAGTACCGTTTTGCACTAGGTCGACTTTGATGGTACTTGGACGGTCTGTAACCTTGTCGTCTTTCCACGTTTTTGTTCCTTCTACGGTTGTTTTAACGATCGGAGTTGGCGGAACTACTGTACCTCCACCTCCTGGATTCGTAGGTGTACCTCCAGAGTCTGTAGGTGGAACTACTGGATCCTTTATTTTTGTATTTGTGATGTCATAACCGTGTACTTCGGATTGATATCCTGCCACTGGTTGTTCTTTCACTGTATACGTATAGGCTTTACCGTCTGCATCATACGCTGCTAAATCTGCAAATGTATATTTCCAACCATTTGCAGCTGTTACGTCTTGTGCGTTGATAACTTGACCGTTTTGAAGTAAGTCGACTTTGATTTTGCTTGGACGATTTGTCGTCTTATCGTCCTTCCACGTTTTTGTTCCTTCTAC
>DOJM01000232.1:5572-5937 GCA_003529225.1 Paenibacillus sp. | reverse complement strand
CCAAATGGGTATGGGTGAAATCCGCGATGGAGCAAATGAGGTTGCAGCAAGAAAATAAAGGAATATATAAGGGGAAAGACGGCTACTTATTCGAAAAATTCGAGGCACCTGATCACAATAAGGTTCAGCAATATGCAGCGGCTGTGAAGCGTTTTGCCGATAAAAATGCTGAAGCCAAAACGACCTTTCTGCTTGCGCTGACATCAATTGGCTTGTACAACGAGCGTCTGCCCTGGTTAGCACCCGTATATTCGCAAGCCGAGGTGAATCAAATTATTGCTGAGGATGTAGGGGATAGCCTTACTTTTATAAATGGATTTGATGTTCTTGCTCCGCATGCCGCAGAGGACATTTATTATCGGACC
>DOJM01000232.1:1146-5544 GCA_003529225.1 Paenibacillus sp. | reverse complement strand
GAATTCGAGATTGAGACGGTAAGCGATTCGTTCCTTGGAAGCTACCATACGCGGAGTCAATTTATCGGAGTGGTGCCAGATTCCATTCAAGTGTATAAGCCAGTTCATGATGTATCCACCAAGATGCAAATTGTAGATACTGGTGAGACTTTAACGAGTATGTATGATCCAAGCTATCTGGCGAAAAAAGATAAATATTCTTATTTCCTAGGCGGCGTTCATGCCCTCATGAAAATCACAAGCCAGCTTGATCCAAGAGTGGTAAAACAGGAGAAGCTGCTCGTGATCAAGGACTCCTATGCGCATAGTGCCATCCCTTTTTTGACTCAGCATGTACCGGAAATCCATGTGATCGACATTCGTTATTATAACGGGAGTATCAGTGAGTACATGGCTCAGAATGATATCAAGGATGTATTGATGTTGTTTAATACGGCTACTTTTGTTGATAATGCTTCGATTTTGAAGCTGAATTGATGGTAGGGCGATGAATATGGTGATGGCTGGTGAGAATATGGTGATGGGACCGTAACTGCGGGAATGTTTGGACTTACGGTCGCTGTTGTCTCCAGATGTTTTTGATTTTACCGCTATCAGCGGATAACATCCGGAGACAAAGGCGAACGCTCCGCTCCTACAGTTCCAAAATCCCCTCCGTTACTTTCCACCATATTTATGGGTTAAATATCAAGATCCAAAGCACCAGTAAATACATTATCCAATCACAAGGATTAACAGCAAAAATAGACCTTGAATGGCACGAAGCCCTATCAAGGTCAATAGGTGGTTTAATTCAGAAAAGGTGCTTTGGGTTTGTCTATCAATATACCCCAAAACTTACATGGGTTAGATTAACATAGGCATTGCAGATTTGAGAGGAGTAATATGGCTGAATATTAGGTATAGTTCGGTTCGTCACAAATAACCCGAAATTTTTCATATCTTCATTATCCTGCTCATATATTATTATTGCCGAATCAGTGTCATCATTACCTGCAATAAAATCAATTTGAAATGATAGTGTTTTCATTATCTCCTCATAAGTAGAAATCAACTTATCTATATCATCGTATATCTTTTCTTTCGAAAAGACCACGTTAAATAAATCGATATCTACTTCGTGATATTTCCTATCGTTGTAAGAGTATTTGTATATTTCAAATTCATTTTTAAAATTACTCAGAATAATTTCAGTAGCTTTTGAAATATCGCCCTCTATCATTTCTTCTGTGGTCATCATCGATGTTACTAGTCTCATTATCTAACCACTCCTGACTCTTTGAACTCATTATCTTATTGCCCTCACCCTTAGTAAACTCCCTTAATTTACTGTCCCGTTCTTTGTATTAAACTCAATCCTCAACATCAAACCAAACACTAAAACTAATATACGAGTCCTCTAATGTTACTTCGTATTTCAGACCATTCTTAGCTAGAATCTCCGCGACGATAGACAGGCCAAGTCCAGTACCGGAGATTTCTTTATTACGAGACTCCTCGATGACATAGAACGGGTCCCAGATATACGCTAGATGCTCCTCTTTTAGGCGCGTGGTTTTATTAATAATGGTGAATTTGAGAGTGCCGTGGGTATCATTCACTACTGAGATTCCAAAGATATTCTCTTCCCCATATTTAATGGCATTACTAATTAAGTTGTTGAATACAATTTCTATCTGGCTGATATCCTCTTCAACGATGGATCGTTCAACCGAATGGAAGTCGGTCTGTAAGGTCAGGTTTTTATTTTTAAGCGTAATGTTATATTGTGAGATCACTTTGAGCAGAAGCTCTTTAAGATCGAATTTCTCTTTATGCACTTCGGTCTTTTGAATCTTTGACAGCTTAATTAAGTAATCCACCATATCCGAAGTATACTTNACCTGTTCCAAAATGACATCCGTATACGTACCATCATCCAAATCGTCTTGAATGCCAATGGTATACGCTTGGATTAAGGATAACGGTGTTTTTACCTCGTGTGAAATGCTTGAGATCAGTGTGTTTAAGCTTTGATTTTTCTTTTCCAGCTCTGCATGGGCGCTTTTCAAACGCTGGCTCATCTGGTTAATGCTTTTGGATAGCTCTTCGATTTCATCCCCCGATTTAATCGTCACTTGTTTAAAATCAAGATTGGAGATATCCTTCGCCACATCCTGTAACTGCTCTAATGGGGTAATGATCTTTTTCGAAAAATAAGCCACTAACAGCAAGCTGATAATAATCCCCAAAAGAATGGAATAGAAGCTGAATTGATTTACGATATTTAAAGCATCTGTATTGTGCACAACCACAGTACCGATGAGGATTAGATTGTCATCCTGCTCGTAGATTTTCATTAACAGACTGGACTTCAATTTCCCCTGATTAAATAAAAGATTGACCGTATTTCCTTCGTATACCTTTTGCAAAACTTCTTCCGTGATCCAGAACTTATTAAGTGCCACCTTATCTTTAAACAGAGCAAATTGTAAATTATCGTTAATTTCAGCTACGCTTCCGCTGTCTTTAACCCAAACAATCGTTGCGTTATTATTGTTCTCGATCTCTGTTTCATTGTCCCTGAGCTGATCCAGACTGAGATCCTTTACTTCGTCATAAATGGCGTTAATTTTGGTCTTCATCTTGTATAGGTAATAATCGGACGAGAAAAAATTGTGCAATAAATAGGACGTCCCAAACACAATCAGCAGAATGATACTTACCATAATCAATAACTTGGTGCTTATTTTATTGATTTTTATCATGGAAGCTGTACCCCATTCCCCTGTGTGTGATTACGTGGTCAGCCCCAATCTTATCGCGCAATCTCTTGATATGTGTATCCACGGTTCGTTCTTCGCCAAGGTAGTCCATCCCCCAAACAGAAGATAACAAAGAATCTCTGGACAAAATCCGGCCTTTATTCTCGTATAGGAAGGTTAGCAGTTCAAACTCTTTTTTATATAGGGACAGCTCCTCCCCATTCTTGAACACTTTTTTTCGCTCAAAATCAATTTCTAAGTCCCGTATAGCAGCTACTTTTTCGGTACCCAGCATTTTTTTGATTCTCAGCATTAAGATCCGTGGATCGAATGGTTTTCTTATATATTCATCTGCACCGATATCTAATGCGCTAAATTCATCGTCATGGGAAGATCGAGCGGTCAACATGACCACCTTAGCTAAACTAACCTGTTTGATTTCATTGCACACCTCAATCCCGCTTCGCTTAGGCATCATCCAATCCAGTACCACAAGGTCGATCTTATTCGAAAAAAAGAGCTCCAGCGCCTCCTCCCCATCCATAGCTACCCAAACGTTATAGCCCTCTTTTTCAAAATAAGTCTTCAATATAGTGGTCATGTGTTTCTCATCATCAGCAATTAGAATGTTCAAGTAGCATCATTTACTCCTTTCTTTCCAGTCCTTTCTTCAATACTTCCCATATCGGGTTATCCACTGCTGTCCGAGGGGGCTGTTCGCCTTTCTCTATCGCTTGCCAATACTCCCAGGTTGGAGGCTCAGTGCCAAGCTCATAATCCATACCGTCCCAAGTATCCTCTCGGAAAGCATAGAACGCCCAGTGCCAGCCGAAATCATCGAAAATCGAAATTAAATCTGCCAAGTATTGATCCGCACCTTTTACTAGTCGATTCGTTCCAAACTCTTCTGCAACAATACGATTTGCGGGGATGTTATGTTCCTTTGCCCACTGCGCAACAGGTTCCAAAAATTCCTTTAAGGCTTCCTTGTTAAAAGCTTTTTCCCTTTTATTGTCCCCGACTTTTATCGTTCCAGGGTATTCATAGGTTAACCCTTTTTTCTTATTTTGACTGGTTAGCTCGTAAGGCTCGTACATATGAAAAGCATACAACACATTCTCATCATCAATCACTTTCAAATATTTAAAAGCCCAAGGTGTAGCATACAGGCCAGAATTCACGATAATGGGTGTCTTGGAATCTACGGTACGAATAGCGGTCACTATCGTCTCATATAAAAGATTCAGATCCGCTGGGGTGTTCTCCACTGAGCTATACCATTCGCTGTAGTCCTGTGTCCAGAAGTCATGAAATCCAGTCGCGGTCTCAGGATGTGGCTCATTAATCAGGTTATAACCGATTACCGCAGGATGCTCTTTCAACCGGCTTGCTAGATCTCTCCAAAACACTGCTGCTTGGNNTCCCATATCCGATCATCATTCTCATAATTATTAAACTGTCTCCAGCGATCTCCGGGGAGACTGAGGACGGTCAGCACCACTTTGGAGCCCCGAGCCTCGGCTGCATCTAAGTCCGCTTTTAACTCGGCAAAATCCTCTTCAACAATCCCTTCATACTTATCTGCATTCCCTATTAGAAAATCTTTATCCGGGTTCGCATCCGGTTTGTCATTAAATAAATAGTCACTGTCTTC
>DOJM01000232.1:0-1098 GCA_003529225.1 Paenibacillus sp. | reverse complement strand
AATTCATGAAATTGGTTCCTTTTCTCTGAGCATCCCAGAAAGCTATCTTCTCATTCCTTTCTGGCTTCTCTCCCTTCTTCTCTTCTTTCTTCAGATCTTGATTGGCTTGCGGTGTTACAGAACTACATCCTACAACCAACAATAAGATCAACATGATAAAAGCTTTAGATTTCTTCATTCTCTCACCTCGTAACCTATCGTAGCGAATCTCTGTTACAAGAGTGTCACAAGGGTGATCCAACCGTACAAGTAGGTAACTGATGAATTTCATACGAATCCAAGAATCGAACCTTCCTCTCTCATATTCTATTTCTAGGAGGTGAGTATAATATGACCATTCAGTTTGTAGATTTAAGACTTTCCAACCAAGCTGCTTCGGATGCTACACCAGCAGTTATTCCACTAGCAGCGACTCCCCTTGTTTTTGGGGATATTGGTATTCAAACCTCAGGCGTATCGGTTGAAAATCAAGGCAATGTCCGCATACTATTGACTGGATTTCTAAAAGTAGAAAACAATCCTCTTTTCAACACTAATACCGTTAATGTTCGCAGAAACGGAACCATCATTTTCACCACAACATTTGGTGTTGCGATCAGCAGAGAAAACGAGGCTTTCGGTTTTACAGCAGTAGATGTTCCACCACCAGCAGCTGTCGCAACAGGTCAAATTCAGTACACGGCGGAGATCTTCACTAATGCAGCGGCAACAGATCCATTTAATAACGTCCAAGCCAGAAACTTTAGTGGCGTTGCAGCAGCAGGTAACTTCTAGCATTAATATNNTTAAAAACAGAAGCTCAACCAAAAGTTCTGGTTGAGCTTCTTTTTATACCCCAAACAATAGATCCAAAATCCGTTCATCCGCTCTACGATTCTTCCCTTTATAAGGATAACAGTGGATATGAATCGCTGGATTAAAATTGATCTCAATAATGCTGTAATTGGTACCCTTCGCCTCTTCCCTAATATCATCAATCATCATGTCTACTCCACAAATAATGGCCCCTGCAGCTTTAGCTGATTGAATAGCTAGATTCTTATAGCTGTCTGGAATCTCATCTGTAAAGTCTAAGCTGTCTCCACCGGTACTAATATT
>DOJM01000042.1:8281-10104 GCA_003529225.1 Paenibacillus sp. | reverse complement strand
GATCACGGCTTTGAGCGATAAGCTTGAGGCGGGTGGATTTACCGTACGCAGACGTAAGGAAGGGGACCGAAGGACGGTGATGCTGGACATCCCAGACAAAGGCCGGAAGATGGCAGAGCTTAACAGCAATATTGGGGAACGATGTATTTCTCTTCTGTTTGAGGGGTTCACGGAAGAGGAATTGGTGCAGCAAAGTCACCTTTATCAGCCGATCATTAGCAATCTCGAAGGATTCTCAGACATCTTGCTGAAGCTGGCGAAGGAGAATGCTGAGGCTGAAGCTTCACCAAACCTTGAACAGAAGCCACGAGCAGTCACAAAGAAAAGTAATTATCTTAGCTATTAATATAAATTAAATGTAGGAGAGATGAACGATGGGACATTCAACCATATAAGCTTTCTGCTCTTATCCTTATCCGTTGTTATCCTTTTATCAGGCTGCAGCTCCAAAGGTGATGCGTCGTCCTCTAAAGATGGGGCTAGTGAGTGGCAAATCCTGATTCATGTAATCGTCCCGGCGACGATACCGTATATTTTTACAGGCATCCGGTTAGCGATGGGAACCTCGTATATGGCGATTATCGGTGCGGAAATGATTGCTTCGAACGAAGGTGTAGGTTATCTGATCTGGAATTCTCGGTTATTTTTCCGTATAGATTGCATCTTTGTCGGTTTATTCTGCCTTGGCTTTATGGGCTTCTTTACGGATCGGCTATTTGGCTGGTTCGGCAAGAAAGTGCTCTATAGATACGGTGTGGTTAGTGTGGCGGCACGTAGAAGGTAGTATAGCTTTAAACATAAACACCAGAACCGCCTGAGTGAATCAGGTGGTTTTTGGTATGTCTTATTTTTTGTTTACAAAAATTCCTATCCTCCTTAATGCCGCGAAAATAGTACACGCCTATACTGCAATTGGGTGCCTAACAGTTGGAGCATAGAGAAGCCCGCAAATAAGAAATAGGAGTGAAGGGGAAATCATGAAAAAAGGGATCAAAAATCAATTGTCGATGGGTCTAATGTTATCCTTGCTCGTCCTGTTGCTTGCTGCTTGTGGAAATTCGGCTAAGGCTGACGAATCAACGAATGCAAAGGCTGACACCAAAGAATTAAGTCTGACCGAGATCGAGAGTAAAGCTAAAGAAGAGGGTAGTGTTATCAGCGTGGGGATGCCGGACTCCTGGGCGAACTGGAAAGATACATGGAGTGATATGAGTAGTAAGTATGGTCTTACACATTCAGATACGGATATGTCGAGCGCGGAGGAAATTGCCAAGTTTGAGGCGGAAAAAGATAAACCAACGGCTGACATCGGAGATGTAGGAATCGCTTTTGGATCAGTTGCCGTGGATAAAGGGGTTACACAACCTTATAAAACGACTTACTGGGATGAGATCCCCGATTGGGCTAAGGATAAGGACGGAAATTGGATTGTCGGCTATCAAGGAACGATTTCTTTTCTGACGAACACCAAGCTCGTGGCTAATCCACCGAAGAGCTGGGAAGATCTNNTAACTAAAGCTGCTCAAGCTCAGATGGCTGTATTGGCCGCAGCGATTGCTTTCGGTGGCGATGAGTCGAACATTGAGCCGGGGATTGCTTTTTTCGAAGATTTGGCTAAAAAAGGACGTCTCTCCAATGCAGAAGCTTCCCTTGCCAACATTGAAAAAGGGGAAGTAGAAGTTACCCTGCTCTGGGATTTCAACGCTTTGAACTATAGAGATCAGATCAACAAAGATGGCTTTGCGGTATCCATTCCGAAGGAAGGCAGTGTGGTAAGCGGTTATGCAACGATCATTAACAAATATGCGCCGCATCCTAACGCT
>DOJM01000042.1:5200-8243 GCA_003529225.1 Paenibacillus sp. | reverse complement strand
TGGACAGATTAATCTTGCCAAAGGGTACGCGCGTCCGATCCGTGACAGTGTAAAGCTACCAGATGATGTTGCGGCTAAGCTGCTGCCAAAAGAGGAGTATGTTAACGCTAAGCCTGTTGGTGATTACAAGGTGTGGGAAGAGACAGCTAAGACTATTCCGCAATTATGGCAGGAACGTGTACTTGTGCATTTGAACTAGACTTGTTCTCCCCCCAAAAAAGAAGCAGGGCGCCTTCGTCACGATGCCGTAAGGTGCCCTTGTTCTATTCCCGCGACAAGGAGTGAGGAAATTGAAACAGAAAAGCCGCGGTGTGATCCTGGCACTCATTCCGTTTGCACTGATGGTGTTGGCATTTCAGCTGGTACCGGTATTGTCCATGCTGACAGGAAGTTTCCAAAAGTCCGATGGGACTGGGTTTACGCTAGGCAATTATCTGCATGCACTGCAAAGTGCCTATTATATGCAGGCAATCAAGAACAGCTTGCTGATCTCTTTAACCTCAAGTCTGATAGGAATCATTGTCGGACTTTTTTGTGCATATTGTATTACTCGGTTCACTCCGAGGGTAAGGGACAGACTCTTAATGCTTTCAAATATGACCTCTAACTTTGCAGGGGTTCCGCTAGCTTTTGCATATATTATTTTGCTCGGAAATAACGGGGTATTTACGCTCTTATTTAAACAATGGGGCTGGAGTGTTTTTACCGATTTTGATTTATATAGCTGGTCTGGTCTGATTCTGGTGTATGTCTATTTTCAGGTTCCGTTAGCCTTACTGCTCTTGTATCCGTCCTTTTACGGCATTCGTGAGCAGTGGAGAGAAGCGGCGTCCTTGTTAGGGGCAGGACCATGGCAGTTCTGGAAGACGATTGGGCTACCAATTCTAACTCCGGCGATCTTCGGCACGCTCGGGATACTGTTTGCCAATGCGATGGGTGCCTATGCCACGGCGTACGCCTTGGTTGGTGGGAATTATAATCTGCTGGCGGTACGTATCGGTTCACTGGTTGCTGGAGATGTGGTTACTCAGCCAGAAATGGGGAGTACGCTTGCTGTTCTGCTGTGTCTGACTACGATTTTGGCCGTCTATTTGAATCATCTGATGGTTCGGCGAACGGAGAGGTTTGGAGCTAAAGCGCTCAGTAAACCGGATGTAAAAACCAAATCTTCCCGGCGCTTGTGGACAGCAGCTAGTGAGGAGGTGGGGCAATGAATATACGTAAAGCGGGCTTCGCTNNTGGTTTGGAGAAATGTTTAAGGATATTCGTTTTTTGGAGGCGCTTTGGACCTCGCTGTATTTATGCCTGATCAGCGTGGTGCTGAGTCTGGCCGTGATGCTGCCAGCTGTTTTTGTCATCACCATTTATTTTCCGCGCTGGGAGAGTTTTATGAAAGTGATTGTTGTTCTGCCTTATGCGGTGCCTGGTGTAGTGGCTGCGGTGGGGCTTATTCGTACCTATTCCTCTGGCCCCTTTGATATCGCTGGAACAGCTTATATATTGGTGGGGGCGTATTTTGTGGTCATTCTTCCCTATATGTATCAAGGCATTCGTAATAGTCTGTTGACCGTTAACGCCGTAGAACTGCTGCATGCCGCAGAATTGCTTGGAGCCCGCCGCAGAACGGCTTTTATAAATGTGATTTTGCCAAATATCTGGCCTGGCGTTATGATCTCTACCTTGTTATCATTCTCCGTTCTGTTCGNNGAATTTGTCCTTACAAACATGCTAGTTGGGGGGCATATTCAGACGATTCAGGTGTATCTATATCAAAGAATGGGCGAAAGCGGACATTTAGCCAGTGCGATTGCTATCTCGTATTTTCTATTTATTCTAGTCCTTTCGATGGTACTGATGAAGCTTGGCAAAAAGATGGGAGGAGGGGTTAAGGGATGAACGATTATCTGAAGCTGCAGGGTATACGCAAAATGTTCGGTGATACCTGTGTGCTAGACAATATAGATTTGGAGATTCGCGAAGGGGAGCTTGTGACGCTGCTAGGACCTTCCGGTTGCGGGAAAAGTACGTTACTTCGTTGCATAGCTGGCCTTTCGGAGCTGGATGGCGGCAGAATTCTTTTGGAGAATAAAGATCTGGCAAATCTGCCGCCCCGTAAACGCGAGGTGGGGATGGTGTTTCAGTCTTATGCTCTGTTCCCTAATCTGACGGTGAGCCAAAATATTGAGTATGGAATGAAGATGCGTGGTTTATCCAAAGCCGCCCGACGTAGTCGCTGCGAGGAACTGCTGGCTTTAGTCGATCTAGAGGAGAAGCGGGACGTCTATCCGCAGTCACTCTCCGGTGGACAGCAGCAGCGGGTAGCGTTAGCCCGTTCTCTAGCCGTACAGCCCAAAGTATTACTGCTGGATGAGCCCCTGAGTGCACTCGATGCTAAGATTCGTAAGAATCTACGTACCGAAATTCGCGATATTCAGAAGCGCTTTAACATGACGACTTTATTCGTTACGCATGATCAAGAAGAAGCACTGATCCTATCCGATCGCATTTGTATTATGAACGGTGGACGAATTGTTCAGGATGGAACANNGTTCATGGGCAGTTATAACGTATTGTCTCGGCCTGAAGTGATGGCACTGTTCCACGGAATAGATAGTGTGATGGACAGCTTTGCCATTCGCCCCGAAGCCGTAACGTTACTGCATGATGGGGCGGGTCAGCAGGAGGCTGCTGCCGGAGCACAACTGGTGAATGGAATGATTAAATCGGTGTCTGTGCTAGGCAATATTATTCGATGTACGGTTGAGACTGAAGGAATCCNNTTGGCGTTGAACCCTTCCGAGCTTTTACATTTAGAGCGAGAAGGAGCGTGAGTAGAATGACGGAAATGACCCATAAACTCATTGTGGTTGTCTTGGACGGACTTAGATATGATGCTGCTCGCAAATACATGGGGTATCTGGAGCATCTTGTGGAGCAAGGATCCTTATCTTGTTATCGAGTACAGTCGGAATTACCCAGTCTATCACGCCCGCTTTATGAAGTGCTCTTAACGGGTACACCCGTGTCCAAAAATGGAATTACG
>DOJM01000042.1:2379-5055 GCA_003529225.1 Paenibacillus sp. | reverse complement strand
TGAAGCCAATTCAGCATGGCAGCTTTTATTTCGAGGATCACTATCCTGACAGTCATGTGTTTGCCGACGCTGTGTATTTACGGAGTGCTTATGATCCGCATTTTCTATACATTCACTCCATGAATATAGACGACGCCGGACATCGTTATGGCGGGGGGAGCAAGGAATATGAGTTTTCCGTGCGTAACGCCGATGGACTACTGGCCACTGTTTTGCCTATTTGGATGGAGCAGGGGTATAAGATTCTGATTACGGCAGATCATGGAATGAACGAAAATGGGTACCATGGAGGGGTCACCTCTTCCGAGCGGGATGTGCCGTTATATACGTTTGGTGTAGATGTATTACGACTAGAAAAAGAGGATCAAGCAATTCCCCAATTGCGGATAGCTCCGCTAATGTGCCACTGCTTAGGCCTTACTCCCTCGGCTGCAATGAGCAAGGAAGGCTTGCCTCCTTTTGTGCAAAAGCAACCACTTCATGAGGTGAATGAACCTGTGATTTTAGGATGAAAATAAAATAGTAAAGCAAGATAAAAATCATATACGGGAACGCTGGTTTTTTGTATAATAAATTGTATATTTTACCTAATTAGGAGGTTGTCTTTTGAGCGCTTCTAGAGCTTTGAAATGGATTACAGGCTCGTTTGAAATTATTTTGGCAATTCCAATTCTGGGTGCTGCTATTGTAATTGGTACTGGCTACTCCGCACTGGGGTTGATGTTTATTCTTCACCTAGTTACTTTGATTTTATCTTCAAAGNNGGGGAATTGTAACTTCTTTATTCGCTTGGATTCCATTTGTGGGATGGGTATTGCACTTGATTACAGGGATTCTGTTGATGGTAAGTGGCGGGCAGAAGACTCGTCATTCTTCGAATCATACATATCCACAATAATTAGAGACAGCCTAATACAGCCCGATTTGGACGTTTGTCCGGTCGGGCTGTATTCATGTTATAATGAGGGCACATTTTAGCATGAAGTACATGAAAGGAGGCACATCCATATGGAAGTAACAGCACAAGATGTAGCGGAATGGATGGTTAAGGAGATTCGGTTTACGGGTACCCTGTATCAGACCGCGGCGATTGAATATGTGAAAGAGAATTTTGGGGAACAATTTGTATTTGTGAATGAGAATGGCAATGCCTCACTGTCCAAGGAAGTAAAGAAAGCTTTCCGGAAGCTGCACGGCGGCAAAATCGCGTGGGATCGTGATGGATTTTTGTGGGCGTGGACTTAAGTTGGAGGTGAATGTATGCCTGTTATCCGTAGTAAATTAAGTGTGGTCATGGAGAATCATGATCCCAAACTCTCTATACGAAAGCTTGCTAAGGATATTAATTATCACTTTGATTCGGTTCGCCGTATGTATGAGGATGAGATGGTACAGTATCCCAGAGACTTGCTCTTAAAGCTTTGTTTATATTTTAATGTTCAGCCTGGGGAACTCATCGGAATCGAAGAGTTGAATGAGAGTGATTGTACAATAGAAGAAGTGATAGGTGAAAATGGATTAAGTAAGAGTTAAATAAATTGAGAAAGTGCAGTTGGGAAGAGTTGAGGAATGGGAAGTCGAATTCACTCAAGTCTTCTTTTTTGTATGGAAAAGAGGGGTTTTGGCTAAAATTGACTAGATTCTATGGTCATGTTATAATTAGAATTGACAAGAATTTATGGTCAAAGAGAGCAGGAAATAAAAAATGAGTAAATTTATTCAATTAAACAAGCGTACTGGCGAAACAAAGTCCCAAAAGAAATTAGCGAGAGAACAGGGACGTATCCCGGCGGTGTTGTATGGAGTGGGTAAAGATACTTTGAACGTAGAAGTGAATGAAAAAGAGCTGTTGGATACTTTGAAAAAAAATCCACGGGCTATTCTGCAAGCAAAAACTACGGACGGTGAAGCAATGCCGATCATTGTTCAGCATATTCAAAAGAATTCTCTGTCAGGAAAAATATTGCATATCGATTTCCAGCATGTGAACATGTCTGTAAATATGGATAGTAAAGTTACGATTCATTTTGCGGGTGAAGCAATCGGTGTGAAATCCGGTGGCGTACTGCAAGTGGAATTGTATGAAGTAGAAGTACGTTGTATGCCGGGTGTTTTGCCTACTTCTATGGAAGTAGATATTAGTAAACTTGATATTGGCGATCAGCTGCTAGTTTCTGACCTGATTTTCCAAGATGGAATCGAAGTGCTGACCGATCCGAATGCAGTAATGATTCAGATTAAGACTGTACATGAAGAAGTTGAAGAAGCAGTAGTAACTACAGCCTAAATATATATTTATATTAAAAAAGCAAGTTTCCAGGGAAGAGGAAACTTGCTTTTTTTGCGTTTGAATCATACTGGAACTTCTCTAGTATCCTTCGTCATAGGAGTGCTACATAGAGGGCATGGTTTTGAGGTTAAATGATCCTCAGCTCCGCCAGCTTTCATGCGTGTCCAACCAGGACAACTATTGCCCGTGCAGTTCCATACCGGAACGACATGGGTTTTTGTTTTTGTTGTAGTTGCACGGCTGGTCGGCAAGGATCTTGTCGTCACCGTTCTACTCACCGTTGTCGCTGCTGTGGAAGAAACCGCTGAACGAAAGGCGGATAACATGAAGCGGGAGACCTCCGCTTTTTTACCCCGATGCTGTGCAGGTGAGCTGATAAATAGCTC
>DOJM01000042.1:0-2372 GCA_003529225.1 Paenibacillus sp. | reverse complement strand
TCCACTGCTTCCGGCCGCAAGCTTGCGGTCTTTTAGCCGATCACCCTCCAGTGCAGAGCTATGCGGAAGGATTCCCTCAGACGCCCCAATTAAAAAGACTACAGGAAACTCTAGCCCCTTTGATTTATGAATGGTCATTAATGCGATCCGGTTGCCTTGCTCTCTAGTGCCAGGTTGACGATTAGACTCGTTACGCTCCGTAACATTATCTATGAAATCAAGAAAGGCAGGGATGCTGTCAAAACGCGCCGCCGAGGATTCTAGTTCATCCAGCATTTCTTTTAACGTCTCGCGATGTAAGGTTGCTTGATGCCGTTCATTCGCTTCGATGAAATAATCGTAGAATTGGGTACGAATCTGCCGGATTGCTTGAATTGGGGTCAGTTCGCGTGTATTCCGGATTAGATCGAGCCGATCTCTTAGCTTGGTTCCTTTGAAATCCTCCATGCCGGGCATGGACAACAGGTGGATTAACGGTCCTTGCTTGGGCTGTCTAGCTTCCATCTGGCGGATGTGATTCATGCCTTTTTCACGGTTCATATATAGCGTCGGGAGGATATTCTCCATCGCTGCAAAATTTCGCCGATTCACGGAGAGTCGCAAATGATCCACTACCGGAGAGATCAGCCAGTGCTCGTACAATAATTGCCCTTCTCCGTAATCAATATAGGGAATATCGCGTAAAAGGAGCAGTTCAAGAACGGCCCGATTGCTGCTCGACGCCCGGTACAACATGGCGAAGTCGCTATATTNTCTTTTGCCGCTAGAGCCCTCGTTTAAAATATGCTCGATCATCTGCTCGGCTTCTTCGTCTGCAGTTTGCGGACGCATATACCGTGGCTGACTTCCACTACCTTTTGCGGCTTGCAGGGTTTTGGAACGCCGACGTGTATTGTGCTTGATAATGCCGTTGCCAAGTCCAACGATAGCTGGGCCTGAGCGGTAATTAATATCGAGCGTAATAACCCTTGCTCCCGGATAGAGCTTCTCGAACTCTAGAATGAACTCACTGCGCGCTCCATTGAAGGAATAAATCGTTTGGTCATCATCACCAACCACCATTAGATTATGCTGTGGGTGAGCGATCATTTTGACAAGTTCGTACTGCAAGGCGTTTGTATCCTGGAACTCGTCCACCATCACGTACAGATATCTCATCTGCAACTCTTGCAAAAGCTCCGGACGCTCCTTTAGCATCCGATAAGCGATTAAGAGGACATCATCGAAATCGATTTTGAAATTGTCTAGTTTCCATTGTTCGTATATTTCCAGAATGGATTTCATTTCTTTTTCGGCGGTGGTTCCTTCTGGCAGATCTTCCACGGTGCCCATGTTCATTTTGCAGGAAGAGAGTAGTGAGAGTAGGGTTTCCGGTGGATAAGCATCCTTCGGCAGTCCGAGCTCACGCATGATCTGCTTCAATAGGATGTGCTGGCGCCGTGTTTCACTGAAAATCTCCTGCTGCAATCCCTGTCTGCGCAAGAAAAACAAGAAAAAAGAATGGAACGTACGGGCCTGCAGCCTTGCGACGTCCGCTGTGCTGACTCCCGGCAGCAGGGCGATTCGTTCGCGCATTTCTGCCGCGGCTTTACTCGAAAAAGTCAGCAATAGCAGCTGACTCGGCGAGACGCCGCGCTCAGACAACAAATAACCGGTTCTGCAGATCAGAACCGAGGTTTTGCCAGAGCCTGCACCGGCCAGTGTCAGCAGCGGCCCTTTATGATGCCGTACCGCGGCAATCTGCGGGCGGTTGAGCAGGATGCCACCTTCCTCCAGCCTGCGAAAATAAGCGGAGTCCGCTTCCTCCCGCTTCACCAGCTCCTTGCTGGTCTGTGCTGAAGCTACTGCCGCTTGCGGGATGCGTTCGCCGGTTGCTCCCAGCGGGATATTATGAAATAAGAGCTTATTCAATAGATTCACCTTCATATATTTCTGTATAGAGTGAGCTCAAAGAATCTAATTCTATGATGCTTTGAGTTCATCTTAAATAGTGTCTTAAATTTAGCCAATCTACAATATACCATCCCAGCGTTTTTGCTGCACAGAAAAAAATGCTGGATATAGTGTAGGGGAAAGGTGAGTTTAGTTGTGTGAGTGGGACTCTGTGGGCGAAATNNGGGGCCGCGCTATTACTTCCGTAACTTTTGGTTGGGCACAATCGGTAGGTCAGGGCTGGGCTGCAGTTGAAGTGTTATACACAATGATTAGTGTGATCATGATTACGTCCATTATTAATCGTACCGATGAGAAATCTATGCAAGCCAAAGAAATGTTACAGGCGCAGGGAAACCTTCAGGCTAGCCCGCTGTGGGGAATATTAGAGCGCATTTGGGCATCGGCTTTTCATATTGGGGCTACATTAGTGCTTGCTA
>DOJM01000053.1:6908-7130 GCA_003529225.1 Paenibacillus sp. | reverse complement strand
TTTATTAATTATAAACTCATTGTCCACGTTGGTCTCGATAATCGGCAAAATTGGATCAATACCCTTCTCATAAACATTTCTCATCAATTGATAAGAATACACACTAGTAATAAAGGGAGACTCCGTTCCCTGACCACTCATCGCCAGAATAAGAGAATTCGATGGGATATGTTCCGATTTGGGTCTTACCTTCAGCACTCCAAGTGCATCCGGACGCCCAAT
>DOJM01000053.1:6254-6902 GCA_003529225.1 Paenibacillus sp. | reverse complement strand
CGCCGCACCGCCCAATCCATCACATGCTGAATATCCTTACGCGCAATCCCTTCTCCCAAAACAAGTGATTTACAATGTGAATAATCAAGTTCTTTCGCTACCCTTGACTTCATTCTGCGGAGCGCTTCCGAGATACTCTGGGACTCTTCGGTTATGATCTGCATCTTCTCATCAATCTTGGTAACATCACCCTGAGGGATGGCTAGCTTCAAGCTGATCTTAAAATTCCCTTCTTTTTCTCCAGGGTCAACACCGATCGCCAGTACGAATATCCGCAGATCAATATCCTTGAAATCACAACCGGAAAGAAACAAGAGTAAGGCAAGTCCTATTACACTAAGTGCTTTCCTCACAAGCCCTGCCTCCTCACTTTACGATAACAATAAAACAGCAATGCGATTAAGAACATCTCACCGAACCAGCGGATTTGTAGAAACCAAGCGCCCAGCAAGTTGAGCTGATATTGATCCATCCACATTAAGGAGAGAACCACTCCGCAAAACAAGCACAGGATAATCCACTCTTTCCACTGTTCTGCTTTCGGGGATTGTTTTTTTGCAGATGAAATAGCACCTTTGAATAACCCTAACCCTACATGCCAATGAACAATTACACTCACCAGAGATAAAGTCATGTAGGCAAAATAAA
>DOJM01000053.1:5879-6210 GCA_003529225.1 Paenibacillus sp. | reverse complement strand
AAAAGGTAGCTGCTGAAAGGCTCATTAGATCCGGCTTATGCCAGATGTATGTAGTGATCTGAAGAACTGAGTCCCAGTTAAAATCTGGATTGATCAGCGCCTTCACGATGCCATAGACGATTAACGGTAATGTAACGAAAAGAATGATTTCAAGACCATACAAAAGTGATAGTGAATCAAAGCGACAGCAGATACAGACCAATATCAGAAAGCTGAACACGACAGTATATGGGCTTGAATCCGGACTAATATACCGCAGAGTAATATCTACAAAAGAAAGCAGGGTAACCCCCCCAGCCACACACCATAAACCGGCAAAAAACACTAGTAA
>DOJM01000053.1:5387-5716 GCA_003529225.1 Paenibacillus sp. | reverse complement strand
AAGGTGCCAAAGATCGTTCCGATGAGTATAGATACAAGCGCACCGTCAAAACGTCTGTCGATGAGTTCCCTAGGAACAAAATTAATGATGTTGATCAAGCTGTTCATCAGAAAAAGACAGTAGAAATAACGGCTTTTGGCCATCAATGTTCCCCGCCCTTCTTCTTACCAAGATTATCAAGGAAAAATAGTCTGAAATAGGGTTGCCCAAAGCTACGCTGCTTGCATAAATACATTGCGAATCCCACAACACAGACCACTACACCAACCATTCCTAGGACAGCGGCAGCTATAAGAAAAACGTACTTCAGCACGCGTATCGACAAGCTC
>DOJM01000053.1:4214-5293 GCA_003529225.1 Paenibacillus sp. | reverse complement strand
AGCAGCGCAACCTGCACACGAACAATCTCCGGGTTATAAGAGGTGAGTGTTACATAGATTGCAGGCAGCCACAACGTCATGCACACACCGATAATTCGGAGTAGCTTTAAGAAACGACCCACGATAGGAAATTGGATTTTATCATCCATGGATGTAAAGAAATCATTAAATATAGAAGGTAATACTATCGCATATCCCGTTGTATCCAGGAGTATGGCTACTTTTCCTTCAGATAAATTAAACACAACTCTATCAGGTCTTTCAGTAATAATAGACTTAGGGAGTATTCTCAATTTATCACTGCTTATAAACTTCTCAAGTTCTCCCGTGGCCTGCAAAATATCAACCTCGAGTGTATTCATCTTCTCTCTTAATTCCGCTAATACCGAATGATCCACACGACTGATGTCATATAGAATCGCCACCTTTGTTTTGGAGACATCGCCGATGACCATGGTTTCCATTTTGAGATTAGTGGATTGATAGCGCCGACGAATCATGTTCAGATTAACCGCGAGATCCTCCGTTAGTGCGTCTGAAGGTCCCTGTGAAATACTTTCTGCAGACGTTTCACTAACACCGCTGCTCTCCGTACCTATCGCATCGAAAAAACAAATCACATCATTTATGCTAAGAAGAACATACCCACTAAGCATAAGCTCGATCGCTACATCCTTCGTAGTCTCCTCTTCCGTGCCCGGATACGTCGTAATGTAATCCCGGTAAGCGTTAGTATCCCCCATCTCATAGAACGGTGTAATCACATGACGACTGAGCGTCTGCGAATCTGTAACGCTTTTAATATAAATTAAGTTGATCTGCCCAAAAGGTGCAACGAGCGTTCGATCGATTAAATCGGCGAATCCGTCCAACTCACCCTTGATCCATTCCAGAGAAACATTGTGCTTATCCTGTTGAACTGACATGGATCATCCCTCCTATTTATCCTGTGCTCCCCGGATGCAACCTTATTTTGGCACTATTTTTCTGAATTCATGCACTGCACATGTGAATACGGAGTTTCTTTTAACGGAACTGTGGTAATAAATGAAATGAGGATTGTATTAGATGGAGGGATA
>DOJM01000053.1:3689-4114 GCA_003529225.1 Paenibacillus sp. | reverse complement strand
CAGGAGAAATTCTCAGTGGTACTACGGGTTTTACAAGCGCAAAAATCTCCGCTCAGCACGGATTAATCTATCATCATTTGCTGAAACATTTCGGAGCGGAGAATGCCCGGCTCTATTATCAATCGAACAATGAGGCTATGAATTGGATCTTAAATACGGCTGAAGAACTTGAAGTGTCTTGCGGCATGAAACGTGAAGCGGCCTATCTATACGCAGATGCTGAAGATCATAAAACGCTTAAACAGTTGGAAGAAGAGTATCAAGCCTATGAACAATTGGGTCTGCCCGGTGAATGGCTGGATAACGTCTCTATCCCTTTGATGGCGAGTGGTGCAATTAAATTACCAGGACAAGCTCGCTTTCACCCACTGCAATATCTGAAGGCCTTATTGAAGGTTATCGTAGAAAAGGGTGGCGTGATCTAT
>DOJM01000053.1:1757-3631 GCA_003529225.1 Paenibacillus sp. | reverse complement strand
AAAGAATGACTACCGTATCACCTGCCGTTACGCTGTGTCGGCTTCTCATTTCCCCTTCTACGACGGAGGTGCGTTATATTTCTCGCGACTGCATGCTGAACGTTCCTACTGTCTGGCGATCCAGCCCGAAACGGATTTTGAGGGTGGAATGTATTTAAGCGCCAGCAAACCAACCCGTTCTCTGCGTGCTGTGGAGTGGGAAGGACGTAATCTGGTTATCGTTGGTGGGGAGAATCATAAGACAGGCCAAGGTATCTGCACGATAGGTCATTATGAGAATCTGGAACTGTTCGCAGGTCACTTGCTGGGTATCCAATCGATCCCTTACCGCTGGTCAGCACAGGATTTAACTACGCTGGACCAGATCCCCTACATCGGCAAGATTTCAGGCAACGAAGAGATTTATATCGCGACTGGATTCAGAAAATGGGGCATGACAAGCGGTACCTTATCCGCTCAAATGATCTCCGATCAGATTCAGCGCAAAGATAATCCATATACAGAGCTATACGATCCATCCCGCTTCAAAACTGGCGCCAGCCTAAAAACCTTCTTCGTTCAAAATGCCAATGTGGCAAAAGAGCTTGTAGCGGGCAAAGTAGAAATCGTCCACAAAAAGACAAGTGATTTGACAGCAGACGAAGGGGCTGTTGTCTTCCATGACGGCAAACGAGTCGGCGCCTACAAAGATCCAGAAGGGAAGCTTCATCTGGTAGACAGAACCTGTACACATATGGGCTGTGAAACCGAATGGAACGACGGCGACCGTTCTTGGGATTGCCCTTGCCACGGCTCTCGATTCTCCTATGATGGAGAAGTAATAGAGGGACCTGCATCGGTGCCACTAACGAAGCTTTACGAATAAATTTATTCCTTTCGTGAAAAAGTCTTCAAATCGATTCTTTAGGCGATTGTAAATGCCCTATAGCATTCAGGTATAATAGGACATGAATGAAGCATTAGCTTCAAAAATGTTTAAAGGAGCGTGACGTTAGAGATGGATTTGAGAGGAAAGAGTGTTGTGATTACTGGCGCAGGCAAAGGGATCGGCAAAGCCTTAGCCATGGCACTAGCTAAGGAAGGTGCTAATTTGGGCCTAATCTCCAGAACTTCAGGCGATCTCGAAGCGTTAAAATCAGCCTTAACGGAAGTATACGACGTGAAAGTCAGCATCGCCGTTGCGGATATCGCTGTACGCGAAGAAGCTGAACGTGCGGTTGCTTACCTGCAAGACGAGCTAGGAACATTTGACGCATTAATCAACAATGCCGGAATTGCAAAATTCGGCACTTTAGTAGAAATGGACCCTGCCGATTGGGAAAGTCATATCCAAGTCAATCTTTACGGTACCTATTATGTTACTCGCGCTGCACTGCCAGCTATGATTGAGAAGAATGGTGGAAACATCATCAACATCTCTTCCACTGCCGGAGAACGTGGTTTCGCGACAGGCTCGGCTTACTGCGCATCCAAGTTTGCACTGATGGGCATGACCGAAGCCCTCGCACAAGAGGTACGTAAGCACAACATCCGCGTCGTAGCCTTGACTCCAAGCACTGTTAACACTGGATTAGCATCCAACGCTGGACTTAAGATCGGTGAAGAAGACCGCATGATGCAGCCTGAGGATGTAGCTGAATTGGCTTTAACAGCCTTGAAGCTGCCGGATCGTGTCTTCCTAAAAACAGCAGGACTCTGGACCACTAATCCGCAATAAAAGCGAGTTGGCTGGTTCTAGGCCAGGCTCTGATTGCACTTTGTGCAGGAGAATGCGGCTAGACGAGGGGGAAGCAGTACGGATTGATTGATAGCACTTTGTGCTGGATAATCCCCAGGTCTACTCCATCTCTGATTGCACTTTGTGCAATAGAATC
>DOJM01000053.1:0-1681 GCA_003529225.1 Paenibacillus sp. | reverse complement strand
GTGCAACAGAATACCTTATGTGGACTAGTTTCTGGCTAGTCTGTTGCACATCCTGCAATCAAACTCCACTTTAGGTCCAGAGTAGGTTACTTAAACGCCAGAGTAGGTAACTTAAAGATTACGTATTTAATCGTAGGCACTTAAAGTTATGTTGTGTTGTGTGTTGTAGTTGGGTGTTGTAGTTACACTAGGTACCCCGAGACTGAACACTACTTGGCGTTCGAATAGACGATAGTTGCACTTCGTACATCTATTCAGCGTAATTAGAGGATCTGNNATATAATTGCACTCTGTGCAACTAGAAACAGGCAATTCTCGACCATTCGCCAGATTCATCTAATTTAGTTGCAGAGAATACACTTATCGTCTTCGTTTCTAACGAACCAGAACTTTTAAGTGTATAAAGCGCAATTATATATTCCGCCTAATGTTTATGTATGGATATCACACTACTGAACGGAGGTTTACCTAATATGCTAGTAGTGACAAATACCATTAAAGTTTAAGAAGGTCATGGTGAAGCCATTGCTCAACGTTTCGGAGGAAATAATGGTGTACAGGATATGCCAGGATTCGTCCGCATGGAGGTTTGGCAAGGAAGTGCCAAAGATGGTGTTGAGGAATTAAAAATCTGTACCATGTGGGAGAATGAGGAGGCATTTAAAGGCTGGACCTCCAGTGAGTCCTTCCGCCAATCGCACCGCGGTGCTGGTGGAAATGAAGCCATTNNACAAATATAAGCTGATGATCAGCCGAACACCCGGCAACAGCAATTAAGTGTAAGAGATTGGACAACTAGTCCCGCAAGCTATTCGCATAACTTGCGTCTATGAGATATAGGCCGAATCGTACAATAAACAAAAGTATTGCTGCCACGACAATAACAACAGGGATGTCCTAAGCCAATATGGCTTTGAGACATCCCTGTTTGTTTCTACAGTGTGTCGCTTATTGCTCACTACCACGAGGCAGAGCTTGCTCCACCTCTTGATGTTTCCCCGGCCAGAATGCCCACCGACCAAAAAGTGTCGTAATCGCGGGCACAAGGAACGGACGAACTACGAAAGTATCAAGTAGAATACCTAGAGCGGTAATGATCCCAAATTGCACAAGCACCTGAATCGGTAAGCTAGCTAATACAGCAAAAGTACCTGCCAGAATGAGGCCCGCAGAGGTAATTACCGAGCTGGTCTCATTCACGCCTTCTGCGATCGCCTGCTTAAGCGGCATGGTCTTACGCTTTTTCCAAATATTCGAGATCATAAAGATGTTGTAATCTTCTCCAAGTGCCACCAGGAATACAAAGGAATAGAGCGGGATCGCTCCCTGAATGGCATCTGCCCCCATCACATAATGAATGATAATCCAACCTAAGCCAAGTGCAGAGAAGAAGGAGAGAATGACTGTTCCGACAAGATAAATAGTCGCCACTATAGAACGCAGAAATATCAGCAACAGCAAAGTAATCAATCCGATAACAACAGGGATAATCAGATNNAAGGATTCTCTACCCCTACATCAATCAGCGCTTGCTCTGCCGTCGCTAGAAGGGCTGGAATATGCCCCATCGCTTCAAGTGAATAAGGATTATTCTTAAATTCGATATCATAACCCAGAATATCCTTGTTCACAGCGCCCTGCTGCGGATCGGAAACCGTGTCCACATACGTAAGCCCTCCGA
>DOJM01000269.1 GCA_003529225.1 Paenibacillus sp. | reverse complement strand
AACTTCTGTTGTTGTATTCGTGATTTCCATGGTGTTATTCTCTAGCTCATTTGCATTCATGTATGCACCAATACTTGATTCTTGTATTCGTACGATTGAAAAAGAAAAAACAGGTACAGCCGTCGGATTTTTCAATTTAACATTGAATGTCGCGATGTCAATCGGAATTGCCTATACAGCAGCTATGATGGACCATTCCGCCATGCGAAGAAGCTTCTTAGGAATTACGAGCAATTCGGATGCTTCGATGTTTAGTAATATCCTATTCATTCTCGTGTTCATTACCCTTTTCAGTTTATCTCTGTACTGGGTATTCGTAGGACGAAAAGCGAATAAACAGATTACGTTTGTAGTTCATAATTAGAACCCTTTAAACCAAAAGTTTAGGGTTCTTTTTTAAATTAAATCCCTTTCCATTGTCCTCTTCTTTTGTAGCACAGGCACTAAAACCTCAACCCCTGCCTTTTCTACAGCCAACCACTCTAGGAGGAACTTAATATAAAGAAAAAACTAACAATCGCTGCTCCTAAATCACGTTGTATCCTCCACTTTAATCTAGCTCATCATTTTCGACCAGCATTTGGATTTGACAACTGTAGGATTCAGTATCAAACAAATCGTTATATAATTCTATCTCGATAACATTTTTTTACGTTCAGACTGTTTTTTTCTATATAGTTTAGTATTTTTTTTACGCGTTCAACTTCGTTCTCCTTACGATAAGCCAAAGTTACATACTTTCCTTCCGGAAGGATTTGCACATGCGAATCGGCTTCTGTGCTTCCGTCCCCTTCAAAACCATGAAACACATATCGTGGTTCGAGTCTCCCCTCTGTATTCAGGATGTACAGAATGCCTCTCTCCATAGTCATTTTTTTTTGCTGACTCCGTATGATCTTCTCCAAGTCTGAATAATACAACAGCTCCTTAAGGCTGCCCGCTTCTCTGCATGGAGCTGTCAAAACATAGCGCTTCTCAAAAAATTGAATAACGATCTGATCCTGATTCAAGATTTCTTTTGAGGACTCGACACTCTTGTTTAAATTATCAATACTTTTAATAACCTCTTTTACTTGTTTCAGATTTTCTTCCGCTTCCTGTCTCTTCAGTTGCAGAAATTCGATTAATTTGTCAGTGTCGCTTTCTTTAAAAATTTCCTGAAGTTCTTTAATACTGGCACCAAAAGAACGGCAGCCTTTAATAACGTCTATATAAATAAATTGATCTAAAGAATAATACCGATAGCCTGTCTGGGGATCTATATACCTTGGAACCAGAATGCCCATTTTGTGATAATATCTCAGGGCTTTTATGGATATCTCTTTTATTTTGATAACTTCACCGATCGAAAACAGGTTTTTCATTTAAGTCCCTCCTTCGTTACATTCTCCATCCCCATTCTTGACTCTCTCCTAAGGGGAGACCTTATGCTCATTATAAAGAAAATCACCCTAAGAAAGGAAAGTGTATCAACATGTCTGAGGTTATCTATAGAGAGATTATGAAAGACGATTATGACCGCATCAAAGAATTAATTGATGAAGCATTCGGTATCCATAACCTTGTTCAAGACAAAATATTTTTAGATGTCATATTGAATCTTTATTTGCAAAGCTGTATTCTAGATAGTTCTTTCAGCAAAGTCGCTGTAAAAGACAACAGAGTCATTGGTATTATTCTTGGCAAGGCC
The DNA here is from genome assembly GCA_003529225.1 of Paenibacillus sp. Lineage (GTDB taxonomy): Bacteria > Bacillota > Bacilli > Paenibacillales > Paenibacillaceae > Paenibacillus_AQ > Paenibacillus_AQ pseudetheri. The sequence goes on along the minus strand of DOJM01000269.1, from coordinate 4,992 downwards.
CAAAAAGATAAACATCGCTTAGCCAAAACCCATAATCTTTTAAATATTGCGAATACCTCCTTCAAAATCATCACAGCGAATAAAGAGAATAAAAAAGCCGCTAAAGAACTGGCGAAGGTTCAAAGTACGTATAAAGAGATTATTCAAGGAAAAGAAGGCGATTTTCAAGGTTATATCGAGTTGTTCATCGTATCCGGGGAATCGAGAGGTCTTGGCGTGGGTAAAATGCTGATGCGCCATTTGTCCGATTACATGAGAAGTATGGATGTAGAATCGATCTACGTGTATACAGATAACAGATGCAACTATGGATTTTATGAGAATCAGAACTTTAAGCGGCTGAACGAAAAAGAAATTTATCTGGATTCCGTTCAGAATAAACTCCTTATTTTTCTATATGGTCATCATGTTACCCATGAGAAAAATAATTTAAAAATGTGACCAACTGTTCCTGTTCGTTGCTGCTTTTCACTAGTCGAAGCTGGATGTGGTAAGTGTTCTTTTATCGACCGTCGGATTTGGCTTGATTTTATATGGCTTCAGTAGTGCAGGCAGTAAAGGCTGGGATGATGCAATTGTAATCCTTACCTTAGGCATTGGGATCGCTGTAACGGCCGTATTTTGTATTCGACAAATCAAGTCTGATGATCCACTGTTAAACCTGTCTGTCTTCAAAAATAAAGTCTTTACGACGACTNNATTCTATTGCCTATTTATCTGCAGAATGGCCGTGGTTTTACAGCATTTGATGCTGGACTACTCTTGTTGCCAGGCGCGCTCGTAAATGCGTTCATGTCACCCGTCACCGGTAAATTATACGACCGTTTCGGTGCGAAACCGCTGTTCATCATTGGTCTACTGTTTATTATTCCATCTATGTGGGCGGTAACTGATCTATCTGAGTCGACAACATATATGTATTTAATGATTCGTACCATTGGTCTCCGAATTGGATTAAGCTTCATCACTATGCCACTCAATACGGCTGGACTAAATGCACTGCCCAAACAACTCGGTACGCATGGTACAGCAGTGAACAATACCGTTCGCCAAATTGCCGGGGCCATCGGTACTGCCGTCGTAATTACGATTTATACCGTGCAGGCATCAGGTCATGCGGCCACAGTGATGCAGAGCAATGCCTCTACTACTCCTGAGATCCTTAAATCCCTTGCATCCATTCTTGGGGCAAGTGACGCCTATTACTTTATGATGATTTTATCCATTGCTGCGTTTGTTATAACATTGTTTCTGCCCACGAAAAACAAGCTCACGATTGAAAAGAAAGCAAACCTAGTTAGCAAGGAATAACCGCATAAAGTGGAATGTCAAAAGGACAGCGATCAGCTGTCCTTTTACATTATTCATAGCTATTCTCAGCTCACCAGTTTACTCTTGTTTATATTTTTCTTTCATTATGCTGGTCAAAAGAATGACCCGCCATTCAAGGTAATCTCTAGCGCCGTTACTTTGTTCAGAAAGAGGACACAGAGTTTAATCACTAACAGCATAATGCCGCCTACTATTACGAAGACATCAAATACAAACTTTAATTTCGGGTGAGCTAATTTCTTGCTTTCTTTAATCACCTTTTTGGTCAACTCCTCGTCACTCCTTAGTAACTCATCGATAGTTACCCCAAAAAGATCGCTTATTTTAATGATTTCAATGCTTGGGTAGTTTTGGCCATTCTCCCATTTCGAAACTGACTTCCCCAAAGATCATGACAGCAACGACCTTTCTGCAATTCATAAGCCTATATTGGATTAATCGCATGCAGAAGTAAAGAACGCTTTAGTTGCAGCCCCGCAACCCCAAGTTGCAGTTAACACTAGGCTTATCGCTAGTTGATGTTGACCTCACTCAAGCTTGATTACTTTTTCCCTTTTTGCTTCTAATCGAATGCAGGATGAATAATAAAATAAACCATAACGGAGTACACAATAAAGCCAGGCGTGTCTCTCCAGCGAACAGCATGATGATCAGTATTCCAGCGAACAAGGTTAAGACAATATAATTAATAGCCGGTGTGAACGGTGCTTTGAATTTGGATTTCGCCTGTAAGTCTGGCCGAGTTTTCTTATACTTAATATGGCAGATGAGCACAATGCCCCACACCCATATAAAACAAATGGCACTAATCGTTGTTACGATTCCAAAAGCCTGCGAAGGAATAAGTTTACTTAAAAGAGCCCCTACAGATATGACAATTGTAGAAATGAATAACGAGTTGCCTGGTACATGATTTTTATTTAGTTTACCCAAATGAGGTGACGCCTGGTCGTTTCTGCTCAAATTATAGAGAATTCGGCTTGTCGAGAACATCCCACTATTACAAGCGGAAGCGGCTGAAGTTANNCGACAAAATTAATAATTCCTGCGGCAATTGGAATCCCTACTAAAGTAAAAGTTTTTACAAAAGGACTCTCTGCCGGACTTAGCTCCGTCCAAGGGTTTATGCATAGCAAGACGAAAAGCGCACCAACATAGAAGAATAGAATCCGTAAAGGAATCTTATTAATCGCCGATGGAATATTTTTCTCCGGATCCGCTGTTTCCGCTGCCGACACCCCGACCAATTCCACACCCACGTAAGCAAATACAACCATTTGAAAAGAAAATAAGAAGCCTGATATGCCGTTCGGAAAAAATCCACCATGCTCCCATAGGTTTCGTACCGTCACCGATCCTGCATCCGTCTTAAACCCTATGATCAGTAAAATGACTCCAAGGCCAATTAAGGCGAGAATCGTAATTACCTTAATTAAAGCAAACCAAAATTCGAGTTCCCCAAAACTTTTTACAGTTAATAGATTAAGTCCTAATAACACGACCAGACAGGCGATGGCAGGAACCCACTGCGGGATATCAAACCAGTACTGTACATATACCCCAACAGCAATGACATCAGCCATAGCCGTCATGATCCAGCAAAACCAATAGGTCCAACCGGTAATGAATGCGACCCGTGATCCAAGGTAGTCTTCAGCAATATCCGTAAACGATTGATAGCCCGCCTTAGATAATAGGAGCTCTCCCAGTGCTCTCATCACAAAAAACACAGCAATACCCACGATTAAATACGTGATCATAATGGATGGGCCTGCCTTCTCTATCGCCTTGCCTGATCCCAAGAATAATCCTGTACCGATGGTGCCGCCAATAGCGATAAGTTGAACATGCCGATTGGCTAGCTCTCTCTTTAATTCTGGTTGTGCCATGCCTAGTTCCCCCTTGTGAGTACAATAAATTGGAATAAAAAAAGAGAGATTGGATGTCATCCAATCTCCCAGATCGTAAGAATATCAAATAATATTTGCCCTACTGATGGCGATCAGCATGACAAATACATATTCAGTACTCTTCTGTCCTTTTGCCTGAGATTGTGAACCCTTCGGCGCCGCGGAATTTCCGCAGTCTCTCCAGAAGCTGCTCCAGCTAAAGTGTAATCCTTAGCCATCATAGCTCGTGAATTATGAAGTTGATAAAGCGGTAACGCAGTAAAGCTGTTCTGATATTCTAACATATTACTTGTGATGTGAGTGTTAATCAGTGATAAAAGTCTCTTTGTATTTTATGGGAAGGGTTTCTCATACCTTCTTCCTCCACAAGAATTTAAAGTAAGCTTCATGAACATACTACTTTCTGAAAAGCAAAAAACTAAAGGAGTATGCTAATGAAAGCCGCTGTAGTAAAGAAATTCAAAGAAAAGTTAGAGTTACAAGATGTACCTAAACCAAAACCCGGTAACAAAGAAATCCTTGTCCACATTCAGGCATGCGGAGTGTGTCATACTGATTTGCATGCTGCTCATGGCGATTGGCCTGTCAAGCCGAAACTCCCTCTTATTCCCGGACATGAAGGTGTAGGGATTATTGAAGAAGTAGGTGAAGGAGTTACACACTTAAAGGTAGGAGACCGAGTAGGAATTCCGTGGCTGTACTCAGCCTGCGGTCATTGTGAATATTGTCTGACAGGAAGAGAAACTCTTTGTCTGGATCAGCAAAATTCCGGATATTCCGTAGATGGCGGATATGCAGAATATTGTGTGGCAGCTGCCGATTATGTAGTGAAAGTTCCTGATAATTTAAGCTTCATCGAAGCCGCACCATTATTTTGCGCTGGCGTTACGACCTATAAAGNNGGTGAGTGGGTAGCCATTTTCGGCATCGGAGGATTGGGTCATCTTGGCGTACAATATGCAAAAGTGATGGGAATGAACGTAGTGGCCATCGACACATCGGATGAGAAGATGGAGCTTGCGAAACAACTTGGTGCAGACAAAACCGTAAACGCATTAAAAGAAGATGCAGCAGACTGGATTCAAAAAGAAATCGGCGGAGTGCATGGTGTCGTTTGTACAGCAGTTGCGAAAAAAGCATTCGACCAAGCCTACCGCGCCATTCGTCGCGGCGGTACCTGCGTCATGGTCGGACTGCCTCCTGAGTCCATGGATGTTCCCATCTTTGATACGGTATTAAACGGTACAAAGGTAGTCGGATCAATTGTCGGCACCCGCAAAGATTTACAAGAAACATTACAATTCGCTGCAGAAGGAAAAATCAAAACCATTATTGAGACACGTAAATTAGAAGATATCAATGAGATCTACGATCTGATGTTAGAAGGCAAAATCAATGGTCGAATCGTCCTTGATATGACGAAATAACCCGAAAGAAGACACGCTCGAAAAGTGCTGCTTTTCGGGTTTTTTTATGACTAAAAACTTGCTCTGTTAATAATACCGCTCTCCGCGATGTATCGCATCCCTACCTAAACCTATGCTCGGAATGAAAAGATAAATTTTACACAGTCGTACCATACGTATTAGACTGTAATTTTAAAGCATACCATCACTCTAAGAAGGAGAGAAATATGTACACGATCAATAGATTTTCTCAGCTTTGCAAAATAGCTTAAAGCTATCGCAAACTGCAAAAGAGCGATGCGATTCTAACGGCTCGCTCTTTGCCTCCCCCTTGACCTACCCTG
>DOJM01000051.1:2200-3465 GCA_003529225.1 Paenibacillus sp. | reverse complement strand
GTGGTATCAAGCGTTTGAGCGCTAAGCCATCCTGCGGGAATCATACTGCCAACTGAAAAGTGAAAAGCTGTTTTTTCGGTTAGAACAATTTGTGGTGTGGCTGGAGTAATATCCGATGGGGTAATGATCGTTTCAAAAGATGTTGTGTAAGTGCTTCCAGTTGCGGTCGGAGAATCTGTAGTTGTCCCTGTTACCTCTGCGGCTGATGCTGTAGCTGCTATAGAACCCATAAGTCCCAAGGCAACTGTAATGCTGGCGAATTTTTTCATGTTAAGTTCCTCCTCATTTTGATCTAACTTCAAAACTTTTTCTTATTTTCTCAAGTGACATCTGTGTGGGAATGACCTATACTTTCTGCATGATGAATAAGATATATGGATAGATATGGGAGGAGGCTACATTGATTTACCTCTGCTTCCCGTGAAGAGGGAAACAACAAACAGAACCAAGAATACGAAGAATAGTATCTTCGCAAGACCTGCAGCGGCTGCTACAAGATTGAAGAAACCAAAGATACCAGCGATTACAGCTACAACTAGCAGAATTGCGGACCATTTTAACATTACATATCACCTATCCTTTTTTTGATTTGTAATCATTGTATAAACGGGGACTTTGATTCTGAAACAAAGGGGAGCAGGGAGTTTTGACAACGCTCGACAGATTGTTTCGGCATATTGTAGTAGGGGTAACTATGCAGTATACAAGGCGGATTAGCCACTATTTATGAGATTTGGAAGGGGTTATGAATATGATCATTGAACTTAGTGTAGCTCTCGTTGCTATCGCATTCGCAATACTTGTTTTCTTTCTAATTAAGACTTTGCAGTCAGCGAAGGAATCACTCGACAAGGTAAGCCAGACCTTGGTGGAAGTGCAGAAGACGATGGATGAACTGACTTATGAAGTGAAGACTACAGTCAGACATGCAAATGAAATTACCGCTGATGTACAGAATAAAATTCAGAAGATTGATCCTGTCATAGATTCTGTGAAGAATTTGGGAGAAGTTATGAATGAGTTGACCTTAACCGTTAAGCAAGTTTCAGTAACTGTGATTGAGAGATATCGCAAATCACATGAACTGAGGGAGAAACGTAAGGGGGTATCCATAAAAGAAGCTCCACTGACTCCAGCTGAGGAACGTACGGTAAACTCCTATGATGCTGTTAATAACGAGAAAGCACCGGGGAAAATAGCTGCTGTATTAAAAAGTGTAGATGTAGCTGCAACTCTTTGGAAAAAATTCCGTCATTAAAGTTAAG
>DOJM01000051.1:0-2171 GCA_003529225.1 Paenibacillus sp. | reverse complement strand
AAGTTCTTACATTTGAACATTCCTCAGAAACGAGCCCTTCTATAAATCGGTTTGATTCACTGCAAGGCGTTGCTTTATATGCTTCGAAGGAAGAATTGCTTCTGGCTAAGGGCAATCCGCTTGCGGTAACAAATGATCCATTGCAAGGGACAGAGGAGTACCAATACGCAGATGTGACAGTGGGTGTTGGTGAGGGGTTTGTACTGTATGTGCATGTCTCACCTTCTCAAGCACAGCAGTTCGGTCTACAGGTAGATGGGGTGGGAATTGATCCCGTGAAGGATAATGTGCAATCGACCTTAGGTAAACCGTATTTTATTGCCGAAGATGGTGATGTATATATGAGAGGAAACAATGCGCTCAAAATATATCGAAATTTGGCAGGTGAATTTGAAGGTATTGATTTATTTGATAGTATCTCTTCTTAATATGTTTCACTTTTGATCATTTTGGTTAATAATCAGGAGCTGTATTTACCATAAAGTAACCTCCTGAACCACTACATGTAGTGGTTCGGGAGGTTACTTTGCTGAAGGCGTAAATGAACCTATTACTATATTTACACATATTAAAAATAGAAATAACACATTTAAATAGCGTATGATATAGGTAATGAGTCGCAGAATTTTACGTTCGTAATACTATTCGTGTGAGGTGAAGATGATGAGAATCTTAATCGTAGATGACAATCCGACTAATGTTATCATTATCCGTGAAATCCTGAAAAAAGAAGATTACCGAAATTTCGTAACCGCATCCTCTGCGAAAGAGATGCTTACACGGTTGGGTATCGGTTCTGTGAGTGGAGATGGACGTCCTCGGATGTCAGATATCGATCTGATTTTACTGGATATGATGATGCCGGAAATGGATGGAATCGAGGCATGTCGTGTTGTGCAGCAATACGAACACCTTAAGGATATTCCAATAATAATGGTTACAGCTGTTGGTGATTCCAAGAAGCTGGCAGAAGCACTGGATGCAGGTGCAGTAGATTATGTTACAAAACCTATTAATAAAGTGGAGCTGATGGCTCGAATTCGACTCGCACTTCGACTGAAGCGAGAGAAAGATTGGCATAAGGAACGAGATCAGCGGATTCAGGAGGAGTTGAGACTGGCAGCACTGGTTCAGAATGCTGTGTTGAGCCTGCCACTTCAGGATGAGAATTTTGAGGTCNNCGCCGGTGACTTATATGCGTGGTACCCTCTTGGTGATGGCCGATACGGTGTGATCCTGCTGGATATTATGGGACACGGAATATCGTCATCTCTTTTTTGTATGTTTCTTGCTTCTGTATTAAAGGACACGGTAACTACGTATGTAGAGCCGGAAAAGGTAATACAGGAGCTCAATCGAAGGTTTAACCAGCTCTATATTGAGAAAAAGTTGATCCAATACTACTTTACGACCATTTATCTTGTGATAGATACCCGTATGAAACGTATTGACTATGTCAACGCCGGGCATCCACCTGCGCTATTTTTTGAAGGTGTGGCTAAGACTCCAGTCATGCTGGAAAGTAACTGTCACCCAGTAGGTCTGTTTGAACGGATTGATATTCAGCCACAGAGCTTAACCTATGAAGATGAAGGGCATCTAGTTCTTTATACAGATGGTCTATTGGAACTGGTTGAGGGCGAACAAGAAGAGCAGCTAAAATTTATGATTCAACATTTAAATGTTGAACATGAGTGGAACGAAGAAGCTATTCGAACTGCTTTTTTCAATGTTGAGGTTCCTAAAGAGCGTGATGATGATAAGTGTATTGTGTGGATCTCACTGAAGAAGGGAACAGATAGAGAATGAAGATAAAGGCTAAACTCTTAATTGGCTTCAGTGCCATGTTAGCAATTATGCTTGCACTTACGATGATAGGATACGACCGCTTAAATTATATGAATAACCAACTGGAAGGGTATCAGGATAGATATATGAAGGGGCGGTCTTCTTCGGGGATGCGTGGAGAAGTCAATGATATGGCGCGAATATTGACCACGACCATGTTAAGTGAAGATGCATCATCGGTAGAATCTCAAAAGAATGAGATTGATAAAAAGATTACTAAAGCGAATGAGCACTACGAGAAAATAAAGGCGTCGATGACTAGCGCTGAAGAAATGCAAATAGTTAGTCAAATAGATGGTACGTACACCACTTATTTAAATTAT
>DOJM01000235.1:8675-15234 GCA_003529225.1 Paenibacillus sp. | reverse complement strand
ATGAAATTTCAAAAGCGTAAACACGCTGTGAAACTCATCAGTTTTGGATTTCACTCTCGTGATTTCCTACTCACTCGTTGTTCAGTTTTCAAAGATCAAGCTGTTTATTTCGTCGTTGTGTTGTTCAGCAGCGACCTTTATAATATATCACAGCGTCCTCGTTTTAGTCAACCTTTTTTTTAATTTCTTTTTTCGGTTGTCTTTCGAATGTTTTCGAAAGCACATCTCTGTGTCAGAGGGACGAGTTATAATTTAACACATGAACTAGGAAAGAGTCAACCATAAATTTATTAGAATAAATATGAACGTATCATAATAGAGAGCAAACAAAAAAGAGAGTGCTCAGCCTCTCCCTATCCCTACTTGTTTTATCTATAGATTACCGGCAAATCCTGCATCCAATTTCTTCTCTATAAGGTATATCGGATCGCATGACCCTCTCCCCCATGACCGTCAGCCCATAAAGTAATCTCACGGATTAGCGAACGAGAAACAAGCTTTCGTAAAACTAGGGGCAACTCAGCCTCTAATTGACACAGGCCAGAATGCTGTAGTAATTCTTTTATACTCCACGCTTCCTTACGGCTATTCAGAATATTGAAAAGCAATGCACAACAATCCGTCATTTTGGACATGATCCCAAATTCACATGCCAGAAGAACAAGCTCTACTCTTTGTTCTAAGGTCTCCGTGCTAATGGTTAGTTCCTCATATAGTTTATGAACCGAAGTGTTCATACTTTTAACCTGCTCCCAAACAGCCGGCTCTGGAAATGAACCAGACTCACTCACTTCTATTCTTGCCCAATGATATAGAGCCATCAATACACAGTTATACGCATCCATAATGTAGCCAGCTTCTATATATCGTTTAGATTTCACATACAAATGCAAGAATCGTGCAAACTCCATGAACTCAACTCGTTCCTTAAGAGGCCCTTCAAATTGTAAAATCTCCCGGCGCATATCCCCTAGTATTCCTTTGGGATCCCAGATCACTTCCCCAATCATCAAACTAGTAAGGAGCTCGTTATTATCTCCCGCCATGACAGCCCGCTCCAAAGCGGAAAGGCCAATATGGACTGACTGGGTCCGTGTGTTACCGGCAATGGTGTGGCGAACAATATGTTCTAAATCCCGTTCCTCATGTAAAACTAACACAACCATATCAAAATCGTGAAGTAGTGCGCTTTGAAAGGGAGTACTCCCTTTCTGCCGCAAAGCCACAGCTCCTAAAACATTTTCTTCAAACGTTTCTCCACTCAACAAAGTTACATTGGATAATTCCATGCTTCCCTCCATTAAATTTGGCGAATTTGCGTCCAGTCAGTTATAATTCAGTTATAATTATTATTCTACATATGAAAGACAGTTCCTTCTGGACAACCCAACTATATTTAGTTAGGAGCAAACACTCATGAAGTTTAAAACGGCTAAGATCAACGCTTTTCGCACATGGGGATTACTGCTCACAATGCTCGGAATGGGACTTATGGTTTTGGGTACAGCAGGTATCGTATTCTGGGGATCGACTGGGAAAGTATTTGCTGGAATCGGACTTGTAATCGGTTTAATTTCCATGATGGCAAGTCTTGCGATCTATTTCTGGGCTGGCATGCTCTCAACGAGTGCAGTTCAGCTAGAGTGCCCGGAGTGTCACAAGCTGACCAAGATGCTCGGTAAAACAGACCGCTGTATGTTCTGCCACACCATTCTTACTATGGATCCGGCTGAGGCTACTATTACTGCAGATCAGCTTGAGCATCAGCAAGTAAACCACTAAACACACCTTACAGAGGCTCATTACTAACTAGTTAAAATGCACTCAAATATTTGCTAATACAACAAAGAGGCCCCCGATATCGGAGCCTCTTTGTTTGTTATAAATGAAATTATGATTACTTATGAATCTCTTGTAATGCTTCCCATGCTGATGGATTGCTAAAACTGCGATTCCATGATCCGATGCCTCCAAGCCCCATGGACTTAGCAAGCTCAACTCTTGATTTTAAGCTCACCTTATCTTCTATCCATATTTTCTTAAGAGCGTCATCTTCCTTGTACTCTACGTAATTCTGCCCAGCATCCTTATCAAATGTAGGAGTTAGCTTCTTCTCTTTGATGATTTTTTCAACGGCATTCATACTAACGGATTTGGAGCTTACCTTTGTCTTGCCATCTACTTGAGCCTCAGTCCAGATGCGGGTGTACAATGGGATCCCCAAAATCACCTTCTCAGGCGGCACATTGTCTTCCTCTATGATCCGGCTTATTGAATTCTCTACCCAAGGTAAGGAGGCAACAGAGCCCGCGATAGGGCTAGCTGCCCAATGTTCATCATAAGCCATCACGATTAGATAATCGACTAATGTCCCAAGAGCCTTACGATCAAGGAATGCTGACCACATCTCGCTATTGGATTTAGGTGTCACGTCTATGGAGACGATTAGATTCTTAGCCTGAGCCATCGGTTTTAGCTCTCTCATAAATTGAGTTACATTCTCTCCGTCTTTCGTATACACATTCTCAAAATCGATATTAATTCCATCCAAATTGTATAAATCCGAATATTCTAAGATCTGTACGATTGCATTCATCCGTTTCTCATAGCTGGACAATGCCTCAGTAGTCATGTCTGGATCGAAGCTATTGCTAAGCAACCCCCATACCTCTAATCCGTGCCCATGAGCCCACTGCACATACGCACTGTCGGCCTGACTACGCACATTGCCATCACCATCTATAATACTAAACCAGGTTGGACTAGCCACGTTAACGCCTGGTAGCTCACCGAAGGTTTCTGGGTTAGGTTTGCGTTGGTAAACAGCCTCCCAATACAAATTCACTGACTTCCCTTTCCAGTTACGTTCAGCGCGTGTTGGCGTGGATTTTTTCGGTTCCACTGTCTTTTGACCATCCCGAACAATGTCGCTTGCCTTTGCATAACCTGCATACCCGCTGCTTAATTGTACAAACAGCCAGTCCTTGTTTTCTTCATTCCAAATATTCACGACTGCCCCAGGAGACATATCCGCAACTATAGGTGCATGAATGGATGCCTCATTTCGTAGAGCTACTGACTTGTCTCCTTTTTCACCTTTAACTTTTCCNNCGTCATTAGTAGGATTGCACCGGAATTTGTATCCTCCTGTATTTCAAACCCATATAGATCTTCTAATACATCCGCAGGAAGGTAGGTCACTTTCTCCTTTACTTCAGGCGCTAACCGCAGCTGCAGCGGACGATTGTTCAGACTAGCATCGGTTTTATCCTCCTGCATGTAAAGGAGCTCACTATCCGTTGATAAGATGACCGATTTCGTTTTCTCTTCATAACGAATGGAAGGATCCACATACTCTTGCAACAATGGTAATGGTAATAGCATGCTGTCCCCAGTCCCCGAGGCAGAATAACCTGTATGCCCTCCTTTTACAAAGACGGGATGCGCTTGAGCTTTCCAGTCTACATCTATGTGCTGACGATTTGGCAATACATAAAACACTACCCAATATGCTGCTGCTACAATGATTAAAAGTCCAAACAAACGCCTAAAAAAACCTCCGCGCTTTTTGACGCGCCTCTGTCCCAGTCTTCTGTCCAAAATATATCCTCCAAATAATAATATGATTTTTAATAGAGTCTAACATTACGATTATAACATCCACTTGGTTTCGTATAACCAGTAGAAAATAGTCATTTATTCTACAAATTGTTACATTCAAGTAGAAACGACGTTGTCATCCTTATATTCTCAAAAAAATAAACGTGAGTCCTCCGCTTTCGGATTTCGCACGTTTATTGTGATAACTCGGTAGATCGCCTTGATACCGTTCTATTCTAGTCTTAATGCTGCTTCTCTCTACAACTTTTGCAAAATCCATGCAGCTCCATACGCAATCCTGTAATCTTAAAGCCTGTAGCTTGCTCAGCATGCAGCTCTACATCCCTAAGCGAAGGATAACTGAAATCCTCAATCTTACCGCATTGCTGACATATAACATGATAATGATCAGACACATTGGCATCAAAACGGCTGGAGCTATCCCCATAGGTCAACTCACGAACCATGCCAGCTTCCATAAACATCTTGAGATTATTATATACGGTTGCCACGCTCATGCTCGGAAATTTAGGCTCTAATGCCCGATATATATCGTCAGCNNCGCTGGGGCGTTATACGGACACCTGTTGTTTTTAATTGTTCCAATGCATGTTGTACGCCACTCCCCATAACTGTCACCGCCTTTTAAATTAAAAAATAAAAAAATATTTCTTATAATTGTAAGACTGGGTTTTCAATCTTGTCAACGAAGTCGATACATTATATTCATTATTATATAAGAAAAATTACTTTTTTCAATAACCTCTCACATTTAAGTTGCTGTTCCCCTCAACCTGAACCTTGAACTCAGCTGTGCCCACTTCACCAGATATCTTCTTCTTATCAATGGCTAAGTTAGGTAAATCTGAAATAATATCGCCATATCCACTTGAGCCATTCAACTTATAGTTCCCTAACAGCGGCAAATACAATTGAATATCGCCAACTGCACTATAAATGTCCCAGTCTCCTCCGACATCATGAGAACGAACATCGATGATACCATTCAAGGATTCTGCATGTAGCTTCGATCTGGCTCCGTCAATCTCTAAATTACCATTCTTGCTAGAAATATTGATCTCGGAGTCATTCCCGATTGCACCGATATTGCCAACTGCCGTTGATAATTTCAAGGCCCCTGTGACATTCCAAGCATTCATATTGCCACCGCTCGTTGATAAATCGACACTACCCTGGACGGATCTCGCACGCACAGCTCCATTCAGTGTTTTCCCTTTCACATTACCAAAAATACGATGAAGAATAAGTTCTCCATTCCCCGTTTCCAGCGAAATATCTTCGATCGCTTCTATGTTCTGCAGGGTGATCCCACCATTCATAGTGCGAACATCGAGGTTAAACCGGCGGTCTTCCGGCAAAGAAATGTCCAAATCCATTCGCGGCTGACGCTTACCTGATTCTCCGTACGCCTTGCTGTTTNNCTTCCAATTGATCAACCCAAACTGTAGTAGTAATTTGAATATTATCTACGGGAGCCCGATGCAATAAAATATCCCCATTAATACCATCAACGGATATTTTGGCTGTATTTAACTTCACTGGAACAATAAGCGGAGCCTTCTGAAATTTACTCCCCTTCGCCTCGCCATAGTCGACTGCAGCTGCTGTTAGGTTGAGACTGACATTTTTCCACAGATATAAGTAATGTTCTTGTTCGGCAACGATAAACACACTCGCAGCAAGCAATATAGCAGATAAAAGGCCGCGTAAATCCAATCTGATTCTTGTTCCCTTTTGTACAGAGCCTGAACGACCAGAGAAGAAATACATGAACAGGAACTCAATCCCCCATAACACTGGGATGACCGGCCACCACTTCAAGAGTAAAAGCATATAATCTGACCCGTCTCTCCAATCCAGAAACAACGGGATGGCAATAGCAATAAGCAAGACCGATGCCGTATATCTTCCTACACGCCGGTTATGAGTCTCATTTTTTTTGCGNNTATATACCACCGCATAATAAAACTGCAGACACGGCCACTTCGGAGTAATGCTCAATAAAAAATTGCAGCCATGCTGGCTTTTGGCGAAACAGAATGAGAAGCGCTCCCCCTAAAAGAAGTAGAAATCCAAAGGATACGCCAGGTTCACTGACGATACTACGACGCTTAGGAGGTGTAGTTATTTTTGCCACAGGATCATCAAGCTCTTGATCTTCAGGGTAACGGAGAATCTTGTCCGCTGATTGCAGTACATCATACACATTATAGAAATATATCGCCGGAATAATTAGTGCAAGTAAAATAAGCAATGGAACATTAATCTGCATTCCAATGGATGAGAAATAAATTAAAGCTGAGATATCCAATAGTATCAAGAAGATAAAGGTAATTCCTTTGCGGAGAAGCCCAAAGTATAAGTGCCCAGTTCCTGGGATGAGAGCTGCCAATAGTCCAGTGATAAATTTGCGTTTGCGGCGGCGCCGCTTTGGACGTGGAGGGATTATCTTCTTCTGAATCTCACTCTCCGTAGTCTCAAGATCGGCTGAACCCCGCTGCTCTTCCTGCGCTGAGAGCATTGCAGAATCATTTGTCATATCTCGGCTCCTCCTTTCGTAAACATTGGTCTGTGTATATGCTTCTTCAAAGTGAACCACTCCGATAAAAATCAATCAATTCCACACCGGGAGCAACTTCCTGCGATCCCATAGGTACAAATCCATGCTTGCTGTACAAAGAAACGGCAGGCAAGTTTAGCTTCCCCGTCGATACGATGTATTGCTCCATCCCTGAAAAATGTTCAAATACATATTCCAAGAGACAGCTTGCAATACCTCTGCGGAAAAAGTCCGGTCCCACCATCATTCGCGTAATCGTGAGTTTGCCCGGGGATTCTTCTTCTATAGCAATAGCACCCATCAGTTCTTCATCTTCATCAAAGCAGCCGTAAAAATCCTCTTTAGAGTGGCTGAGCATCTCTCTCGTCTCCATAAGCG
>DOJM01000235.1:5430-8634 GCA_003529225.1 Paenibacillus sp. | reverse complement strand
TTATAGTTTCTTATATTTCAAATAAAGGTTTAGCTGCTCAATACCTCGATCAGAAGTTTATTCGCAAGACCTGGATTTGCCTTACCTTTACTTTCTTTCATAACTTGTCCTACGAGGAAACCGATTGCTTTCTGTTTACCTGCTTTATAATCTTCTACTGATTGCGGGTTAGCAGCTACGACTGCTTCCACAATTCCTTTGATGGCACCTTCATCACTGATTTGTACAAGACCTTTTTCCTCAACGATTGCAGCAGGCAACTTACCGGTCTCCAGCATTTCTTGTAATACCGTTTTAGCGATCTTGTTGCTGATAGTTCCACCTGCAATGAGGCCGATCATTTCCCCGAGCCCTTGCGGCGTAATTTTGACCTGAGACAATTCCAGGTTATTACTATTCAAATAAGCAAGCAGATCACCCATGATCCAGTTAGCTACAGCCTTGGCATCCTGCGTATAAGTGAGGCATCCTTCGAAAAAGTCCGCTAACGGTTTAGAGGAAGTGATCACGCCAGCATCATAAGCTGTAAGACCCAGTTCTTCACTGTAGCGAGCTTGTCTTGCATCCGGTAGTTCCGGGATCGTCGAACGAATGGATTCTTTCCAGGCATCGTCAATATGCAGCACGATCAGATCTGGATCTGGGAAATAACGATAATCATGCGCTTCTTCTTTCCCACGCATAGATAAGGTTTTCCCTTGGGCTTCATCCCAGCGGCGAGTCTCTTGTACAACTACTCCACCATCATCCAGGATCTCAGCCTGACGATATTGTTCATACTCCAGTCCACGCAGCACACCGCGGAAAGAGTTCATGTTCTTAAGCTCTGCTCTAATACCGAATTCCTCTTGTCCTTCTGGACGTAGACTGATGTTCGCGTCACAGCGCATCGATCCCTCTTCCATCTTAACATCGGATACGTCGCAGTATTGCATAATGGCACGGATTTTCTCCAGATAAGCACGAGCTTCCTCTGGCGAGCGCAAGTCTGGCTCAGATACGATTTCGATAAGCGGTGTCCCCACTCGGTTGAAATCGACGAGCGACGCAAAACCGCCATCTACGTGTGTCAGCTTACCCGCATCCTCTTCCAAATGAAGACGAGTAATGCCGATCCGTTTGGTCTCTCCATTGACTTCAATGTCAATCCAGCCGTTCAAACCGATAGGTTGATCAAATTGTGAGATCTGATAAGCTTTCGGTGAATCCGGGTAAAAATAGTTCTTGCGGTCGAATTTACTAACATCACCAATGGTACAATTCAGTGCCATTGCTGCTTTCATAGCGTAATTTACCGCTTGTTTGTTGAGCACTGGCAATACGCCCGGGTGACCCAGGCAGACAGGACAGGTATGCGTGTTAGGTGGGGCACCAAATTCAGTGGAGCATCCGCAAAAGATTTTGGAGTTGGTATGAAGTTCTACGTGAACCTCTAAGCCGATGACCGTTTCGTATTTAGACATAAGTAATCCCATTCCCTCCTTTACTACNNTACTACAGCTGTGGACGCTGCTTGTGATGATCTGTATTTTGTTCAAAAGCATGAGCGACACGAAGAATCGTGCTCTCGTCAAATTCCTTACCGATAATTTGCAATCCTACTGGCATGCCTTCCGCAAAGCCACAAGGAACGCTAACGGCAGGAATACCTGCCAAGCTCACAGGAATCGTGAGAATATCGTTCAGATACATGGTCAACGGATCTTCAGTCTGCGAACCTAATTTGAATGCTGTCGTAGGCGCTGTTGGACCGATGACCACATCATATTTTTTAAAGATGTCATCAAAATCCTGTTTAATCAAAGTACGCACTTTTTGTGCTTTTAAATAATAAGCATCATAGTACCCGGAGCTTAGCGCATAAGTCCCTAGCATAATACGACGTTTAACCTCCGGGCCAAAGCCGCGAATGCGGGAGTTTTGGTACAGATCGAGCAATCCCCCACCTTCATCTACACGTACGCCATAACGCACACCGTCAAACCGGGCAAGGTTAGATGAGGCTTCCGAAGAGGAAAGCAAATAATAAGCGGCTACTGCATATTCCGTATGCGGTAATGAAACTTCCTCCCAAACAGCGCCCATTCCTTCCAGCACCTTAAGTGCAGACAAGACTGTCTCACGCACAGATGCATCGACACCTGCTCCTAAGTATTCCTTAGGTACAGCAATGCGAAGTCCAGAAACATCACCAGTCAGTGAACTCAAATAATCAGGGATTTCTATCTTAGCTGAAGTAGAGTCCTGTGCATCATAACCAGCAATGGCTTGAAGCACATATGCAGAATCTTCTACATTACGCGTAAGCGGGCCAATCTGATCAAGAGAGGAAGCAAAGGCCACCAGTCCGTAACGTGATACAAGGCCGTACGTAGGTTTGAGACCTACAACGCCGCAATAAGAAGCAGGCTGGCGGATTGAGCCTCCAGTATCCGAACCTAATGAGAAGAACACTTCACCTGCAGCTACTGCAGCAGCAGATCCGCCGCTGGACCCGCCAGGAACACGTTCAAGATCCCAAGGGTTACGCACAGGCCCAAAACTTGAGTTCTCGTTAGATCCGCCCATTGCGAATTCATCCATATTCAATTTACCGATCGTTACAGCATCTGCCTGCTGTAGTTTAGAAGCTACAGTTGCGTTATATATCGGCTGAAAATTGTTCAAAAATTGGCTGGCACAGGTAGTGCGTAGTCCCTTAGTTACAATATTATCCTTAATTCCGGCAGGAAGACCAAACAGCAACCCTCGTGCTGCTCCAGATGCCAGTTTGTCGTCCAAAGCGCGTGCAGCGCTACGAGCGCCCTCCTCGTTCAAGGTCAAAAATGCATTTACTTTCTTATCCCGCTCAGCGATAATCGCCAGCGATTCTTCAGTCAGTTCACTGACCGATACTTCTTTAGCAGTTAACATGCGATGTACTTCAGGCAATCGATTTTGAAACAGGCTCAAGATTCTTCCCCCTTTCTAATTATGTAGTTATTCCAAAACAGCTGGAACCTTGAAATGTCCGTCTTCATCATCCGGCGCATTAAGAAGTGCTTCCTCTTGCGTTAGGCTTTCCTTCACAACATCATCACGCATCACATTACTGACCTGCAGTACATGCGTGGTCGGCTTCACATTCTCCGTATCTAGCTCATTCAACTTCTCAGCATATTGTAAAATAGCATTCATTTGTTCTGTAAAGGTTGCCTCTTCTTC
>DOJM01000235.1:5223-5417 GCA_003529225.1 Paenibacillus sp. | reverse complement strand
CACATCTTTAACGGTAATGCTCATAAGATAAATCCCTCCTGTTTAAAGGGCTAAAGCGCCCGGATAACGTTTTTAATTATATTGTAGAAGCTTGGACAATTCAATGATGGGGTTATAACAAAAAAGCCGGCTTTCGCCGGCCTTCCTTAAATCCAAGCTCTAAGATTCACTTGTTTGATGAAATCTGCTTGGGG
>DOJM01000235.1:4823-5204 GCA_003529225.1 Paenibacillus sp. | reverse complement strand
GAACAGCTTCTCATTGTACGTGGACAAAGCATAATCAATTAACGCTTCATGCGTTGCTCTTTCAGCCTCAGCTACTAATAAATGTTCTTCCGCCTCAATGTCTTCAGCCGGAACATAAAAGTTCCTGTTGGCTTCCGGTACACGTATAACATAGTCAAACGCATTATCGGGATTGCGGTCGTAAGCAATTAGGTAGCCGTATTCCCCGATAGGAAGACTCTGCTCAAAAGCGTCCGCAACAATGACAATCTTTTCTCCTAAACGCAGCATCGCCCTACCTCCTGACCCCAAAATCTATCATGATTTTGCTTATTTCAACAGTCTACTAAAAAAAGATAGAACTGTCTAGCGGCAGTCCAGACGATCCTGATAATTCTACCA
>DOJM01000235.1:2715-4807 GCA_003529225.1 Paenibacillus sp. | reverse complement strand
TTAAAATATACTATATTCGATACAGCACAGCTTAATAATCAGTCGGGAAAGTTGTTCTTTCTTGTCAAAAGCGCAGCCCCAACAAGGCAAATTATGATCAATACACCGGCAGAAAGATATGGACCTGCTCTAAAGCCCTCTCCATCTGTAAGAATTCCTGCTGACAGCCCGGAAAGTGCTGCGGGTGTCCAGTCAAACCATGTAGGGAATAAGCCTAAGCCTAATGACAATCCAGCCATTAACGCCAGTGCTAAAAAAGCGGCTACTGGAGGTCTTAAAAAGGCACTAAACAACAACGTAGCCGAGACAACACATAATAACCACAAACTATATACTCCAGAAGCTGCGATAACATCGCCCCATGAAAGTGATCCAATTAGCTGCTCCGTGTAATAAGCAGCACCCGCTGCGCCCAATCCAAGCGCAACAACAAGCAGGGTCAGTTGAGCTGTCCATTTAGCGATCACTATTGCCGCGGGAGAAACCGGTCTTACCAGAATTAACTCCATAGTTCCGCTATAGCGTTCTCCAGCTAAAATATTCATCGAGCCTAGCGCCAATACCAGCATTCCAATTGTTCCATACTGTCCCAGTGCTTGCGCCATCACAATAGCGGCACTCGGTATTTCATACCCTTCAAGCAGTCCTGGGGGCACATCCCCGGAGGCTTTTAATATTTCCGGCAAATAATAAGTGGTTAAAGGCTGCATAATGCCTAAAATGATGAACACGACAGGTATCCAGATCAGCTTATAACTGCGAGCCATCTCGAGCATTTCTTTTCGATAAAGGACCCAGGTGCTACTCATACGCCCACCACCTTCATAAATAAATCCTCTAATGTGGAAGAGCCTGTTTCAAATTGCAGCAGTGGAATTTCGAGCTGCGCTGCTTCTTGCAAAATCGTCTGGTGGGCCTTTTCTACATCATTCACATTAAATACAGCATGATCTCCAAACAACTGCGACTCCAGTACAAACGGCTTGGAGGCAAGAGATTCCAGCCACTGAATGGCTTCTTTGTGCTTCTCGGTACGTAAACGAATAACAGGAAGGCTGTATTGTGAACGAAGCTGCGACAGAGACCCCTGCTCAGCAATACGTCCATGATTCATTAAAATAATATCATCACAAATCTCTTCTGCGTCATGCAGCACATGCGTGGAGAAAACTACCGTAGTCTCTTCACGTATTTCTCGAAGCAATTCCATCACCTCCCTGCGGCCGATCGGATCAAGTGCTGATACAGGCTCATCCAATATAAGCAGTCGAGGGCAATGCACAAGTGCCTGTGCGAGACCCAAACGCTGCTTCATCCCCCCGGAATATCCACCAATCCTGCGGCGAGCATCGTTATTGAGGCCAACACGCTTAAGCGATTCCAAAGCGCTGCTTGTTGCTTCTTTAGCCCCCATTCCACTAAGCTTTGCAGCAAACACAACATATTCCTGTCCAGTCATCCAACCGTAAAAGGCTGGGGATTGTGGTACATATCCTAGCCCTCTGCGATATTCTGCTCCGGGACGGCTCCCCTCAAACGAAATCATTCCAGAGGTGGGTTCTAAAAGACCCGCCANNGGGTCCTAGTAAAGCGACGCATCTCCCTTTTTCAATATCAAAGCTTATATCATTTACGGAAATATGCGCCCCATAGCTTTTGCGTAAATTTGTAACTTGAAGGAGTGACATTAGACATCTTTCCTTCCTATCGTGAAATAAGCTACGCTGCCTAGTATATTTCCGAAAATTATGATTATAATCCACAACCATTTTGGACCACGTACTCTATCTGCTTTGGCTAAAGAAATCAAACCGATAATAGCCAGTAAAGCCTGCAAAATGATCAACGGCATAATTAAACCCCAATTTACATCTTCCATGAAGTACCACTCCTTTTGTGTTATGAAAGGAACGAGCTCATAGCCTGGACCTTTATAACTTCTTTCTCCTACGTCTTTCCGGTAGAATGACCACAAGTAAATAGACCAAAGCGGGTGACGGAACGGTAGTAATAGCCCATAGCCCCCAGAACCAGGCTTTTCTTCCGCGTCGTCTTGCGTCCCTGAACAACAGTGTCCCTTGCAGCATCAATA
>DOJM01000235.1:0-2662 GCA_003529225.1 Paenibacillus sp. | reverse complement strand
GCTGATCAGGATCAACGATATGCCCCAGAATAACAGCAGCTCTTTACGTTCCATGCTCTTTCTATGCACAGAGGCATCAACCATTAACCTCTCCAGTTCCTGTAATGAAGGTGGTGTGATGTCATTATATTGTGCATCTAACCGGGCAAGCTCATCTGAAAGCTTATGCAAATACAACTCAGGCTCCTTATCTTTATCCTTCTCCATCCTCATTCAGCTCCTTTCGTAGTTGGTTAAGACCAAGGGATACACGCGACTTGACTGTACCTGAAGGAACTCGCAGGATTTCGCCAATTTCGTCATAACTATAGCNNAGTAATGCTTCAGTAGCACAGCCACTCTTTGCGCAGAAGGCAATCTGGAGAGGGAATCCAGCACTTCACTCCACTCTTCCCCCCTGCTCTCAAATCGCCAACGAATCGAGCGGATTCCCTGTTCCTGTTGCTCCCGTTGTTTCCATTCCGCTTCACGCTTCCAGCGCCGCTTGCGATCAATAAATATTCTGGTGGCAATTGTGATTAACCAAGAGGAGAAGGAAGAAGTTCCGTTATAGGTGTTGATCTTCTCCATACATCTGACCATGGTGTCCTGTACAAGATCCTCTGCCAGCAACGGGTCCATGGTCACCTTGATTAAATATTTGAATAAAAAAGTATAGTGTTCTCGCAGCAGTGAAGAGAGTGCTGAAGTATCTCCCTGCTGTGCCCGTCTGATTCTCTCCAGCGACTGATCGCTCATCTGCCCCTCCATTCAATATTCCGTTTCTATTTGTAATACGAATATGTATTATGAATCGTTCATTCCGCATAATAATTATTTTTTGAGATCCCACAACTTGCGCCGCCAGGGCTGAATTATCCCTTCCCTTGCCGGAAAATGCCAAAAAAGAGGCGTTCTTCTGAGCTCGCCTCCTGAAACCACTGGTACTCCCCTGTAAACCCCACAGGTCTCCTGAAGTAAGCCATTACGAAGTTCCTTATTCTCAAATTGTATGTCTCTACGTTCTATGGATGAACAAAAGCCACCCTTTCCTGAACACTCCGAAAAAAATCGGCAATTACTGCTGCAAAAATGGTTCCATTTCTCCTTGGAGTCATACCAACCGTAATCTAGCGGGTAGTATATATTCTTCTCCATTCTACTTCCCTCCATGCTTTTAAGCCTATATGAAGACAAAAAAAGAACGCAAACCGGGATTAATTCCGCAGTCTGCGTGCTTCACGAGGTAAATGTTACATTTAATTAACCTTATTCTAGTTCTTTTGTAGTCTTTTGTCTATTAAAACTTCCTCGATTTTTGTCGGTTCTACTAGAACCAACGTCTATTGAGGAACATAAGGGTTGCGAATCTTTTCAAATCCAATGGTTGTCCGTGGACCATGTCCTGGATAAACCTTCACTTCATCATCCATTTTGTATAGCTTGCCACGAATAGAATCGAACAGATCCCGTTCCCTACCACCAGGCAAATCTGTGCGTCCAACTCCCATTTTAAAGAGTACATCTCCGGAGAATAAATCATTTTCACAAAGGAAACTTACACTACCTGGAGAGTGACCAGGTGTATGGTACACACGAAAGGTGTGTCCAATGAACTGCAGAACTTGCCCTTCTGCCAGATCATATTCCGCAGGATCTGTAGCTAGAGGAGGTGACACCTCCGACCACATTAGTGAACCGTTCAACTTGGGGCTGCTTAGCCATTCACTTTCAAGTGGATGTAAATAAACAGGGCATTTCTTAGCTTTACGAATTTCGTCTACACCGCCCATATGATCAAAATGTGCATGTGTTAACAAAATAGCTTCGATTTCCATCCCTTCGATACTCCGCACTAATGCAGCAGGATTCATACCGGGATCTATGATGATACCCTTCGCAGGATCCGCACCTGTCAGTAAGTAGGCATTCGTCTGAAGCGGACCCAGATTAAATGAACGTATATTTAGCATCGGTCTAGAATCCGGAAATCAGACTACGCAGTTCTTTTGCGATAACTGCCTGATATTCCGTTCCTTCCCCATAGGNNTTGCCCCATGGCCTTACGTGCTTCTGCGATTTTGCTGTCGTAATCAGCGGCCTCACGATCAGGATTCTCACGTTTGAACTCTCTCATTATACTCTGCACACGCTCTGGCCTAGGACCCCAATGTCCGAGCACATATCCTCCAGTGTCTGCAAAAATCACGACTGGGACAGATCTGCCACCCATGGTCAAGAAATTATCCATAAGCTCCAGATTCTCTTCCAAAATGAATACCTCTGTCTTCATTCCCGCCGTCTCTAGAATACGGAATACAGCAGGAACATTACGTACTACGTCTCCACACCAATCCGCTGCTAGGATAAGTACCCGCAAATCGTCGCGATGGTTCAGACTTTCGAAATATTCCTTCTCGCTCTCATCTTCCCAAGTAAACTTCTCATACCAGGATTCAAAAGCTTGTTGATTCTTCGTCATACTTTCTACGAATTGGCGCGGTGTTAGGCCTTTTCCAAACTTATGAGCTACATTCTGCTTCATTTTGTAGTCCCCTTTTTCTTGGATTTGTACCATTTAAACACAAAGTAAATGATGATCAGAGCGATCGCTACAAGTATAATTTCGTTGGTATACTTAGCTGCTACTTTGTCAATATCTTCCCATTTATTCCCCAAGGTC
>DOJM01000517.1 GCA_003529225.1 Paenibacillus sp. | reverse complement strand
AGGACATTCTTGTAACTACCCATGATAAGAAAGTACAACGTCCGCGGGGTCTACGTATGAGTGCTGGCCGGAAGCTGGGAGTGATAGCCGCAAGTGTAGCTGTCTTTGCAGTCATACTCGCGACTCCGATAGGAAACACAGCAATGGCATCCATTCTGAATCAGTTCAGGATGGAACAGGTTACGGTTGTTCACGAGAGTGATCTTCGTAATATTTTCACACAAGTAGCTGAAGACGGTGAACTTAATCGATCAATTAATCAATTTGGTGAATTTACGAACACTAACGGTGCTTACATTGGTGAGTTGCCTGCGGATCAACTGAAGACTACCCTTGGGTATCCAGCGAAAATCGCTGCTTTAGAGGAAGGACATGATACAGTGACGGTGACCGCTTCACAAGATATCACACTTAATTTGAAAGTGGATGAAGTGAATAAAGCCTTAAAAAAAATGGGAGCAGAGCATTTGCTGCCCCAATCGATTGACGGTAAACCGATTACGCTTCATATCCCAGAAATGGTGAATTACAATCTCTCATCAGACGAAACGCACTGGGCAAGTCTGTCGCAGATGAATACACCAGTACTTAACATTGATCCTTCTATTAAAGTGGAAGAAGCTTTGGAAGCTGTAGTTAATTTTCCGCTGCTGCCAGATTATTTGAAGACTAGCTTAATGCAAAGCCGGGTCTTATCCGGAGAAATCCCAATGCCGTTAATTGCTGGAGAAAATACTGAACAAATAACTGTAGGCGACACGTTAGTTATTGTTGATAATTATGAATACAGCCGCGGTACTGTATATCAAGCTACGTGGATTCAGGATGGACAGCTATTTAATTTGTCAGGTGAGCTCTATTCGAGTAAAGAGAAGCTTATGACCAAGGTTCAGGAGCTGATTGAATCATGAGTACTGCAGCAATAGAAGCCAAGTCCCTAACCAAGGAATATGATAACGGGCGCGGTTGTCGAGATGTAAGTATTACTGTAGGGAAAGGGGAAGCCTTTGGCTTCCTCGGCCCTAACGGTGCAGGTAAAAGCACCTTTGTGAAAATGCTAGTAGGTCTTATTCACCCATCAAGTGGCAGTGGAACTCTGTTCGGGCATAAGATTGGTTCGCTAGAAGCTAAATCGCTAATCGGTTATTTACCCGAATTATATCGATATCAGGAATGGCTGACGGGTGAGGAAGTTGTAAGACTACATGCACGACTAAGCGGAATGCAGCGTTCTGTAGCAGATCAGCGAATTCCTCAACTACTTGATGAAGTTGGAATTGGTAAGCGTGGTCGAGACCGAGTGAAGCATTACTCTAAGGGAATGCAGCAAAGACTGGGATTGGCTTGTGCACTTGTAAATGAACCGGCTATCGTGTTTTTGGATGAGCCTTCATCGGCACTAGATCCAATCGGACGTCAGGAAGTCCGGCGTATATTACAGAAACTAAAAGAAAAAGGGGTTACGATATTTCTAAATTCTCATTTGTTAGAGGATGTTGAAGTGCTTTGCGACCGAATGGCGCTACTGAATAACGGAGTTATTCTCCGGCATGGTAAAGTGTCCGAGGTATTAAACAAGCGTATGAGCTGGCGTTTTAAAGTAGGCGGCTATGCGCCTATTTTATTGTCATGGCTAAATGATCAGACAGGCTTGCAGATCCGGGTGTCTTCCCATACCGAAGAGTCCATAGACAATAGTACGGTTTGGCTGGAAGCGGAGCTGGAAAGTGAAGAGCAGGTGGGTTGGCTTAATACGTTAATGGTAGAACAGGGAATGACCTTGTATGGGGTTTCGCGTCAGCAAGAACGCTTGGAAGAGTGGTTTATGAATGCTGTATCAGGACTAAACCACAGGGGTGAACAGGAATGAGAATTATAATGGGTATGACCTGGAAGGAATTGCTGCGAAAAAGAGTAATGGTGCTGACATTAATTATGACAGCGGTCTTTCTTATTGGGTTTTGGTTTATTGCGGGTACGATTGGCCAAAATACGTCTCATGGATCGAGTATTTCTAGCGGAGAAGAACTCCTTATTCGTTTTGCTAATGGTGTANNATAATTGCTTTTTTAGCTATTTT
Source organism: Paenibacillus sp. (assembly GCA_003529225.1). Lineage (GTDB taxonomy): Bacteria > Bacillota > Bacilli > Paenibacillales > Paenibacillaceae > Paenibacillus_AQ > Paenibacillus_AQ pseudetheri. The sequence goes on along the minus strand of DOJM01000517.1, from coordinate 6,273 downwards.
TAGTTCATTCTCAGCCATTTCAGGAGAGGCAGAGCAGGGAGTGATGCAAGCTTTGCTCCCAAGGCCAATTCCACGCTGGAAATGGTATACCGGTCGCTGGCTTGGTTATGTAACACTGGGAATAGGTTATGCTCTGATTTTATTTATTTCTATATTGCTAATTACGCAAGCCCATGCCGCAATCCCGAGAGATGGATTAGCGTTATTCAAATCATTCCTGCTCTTTTCTTCCATCGTTCCGTTGCTAATAACTATTTCTATGCTGGGTTCAGGATTCTTCTCGGCTCTTGGGAATGGGGTCTTTATGACGATGTTATATGGAGCTGGGTGGCTAGGAGGAATGATTGACAAGGTAAGTAGCTCTTTGCTATCTGGTACTGAAGCGCTTAAAACTCTAAATAATATGACGGGTATAATGTCGTTACTTATGCCTGTAGATGGGTTACAGCGCAGAATGACTGCTGAACTGTTTAGCATTAACGAAATGAATGGGATGTTTAATGCTTCCAATAATTTATTTGAGTTAGTTAACTTCAACTCAGTCCCATCCAATACATTTATCATATATGCAATCTTCTATACGCTATTGGCGTTCTTAATCGGATTATATCGTTTTCAACGGAAGGATTTATAGACNNGGATTAATTTGTAACACCATGCTCAATCCAGTCCGTAGACCAATTTCCAATTTCACCAAGTATAGGAGCCAAGGCTGTGCCTTTTGGAGTAAGGGAGTACTCGATGCGTACTGGCATTTCTGGGTATACGGTTCGTTCAATAATTCCTTCGATTTCCATTTCCTTCAATCGGTCAGATAACACTTTACCGCTTAGATTGGATAAACAGCTTTCAATTTCGCCAAAACGACGCGGACCTGGCATAAGCACGAAAACGATCAGCGCGACCCAACGTTTACTTAGCAAGTCAACCGCTTTTTCAAAGCGAGGACACATGTTGAAATTATTCATAATATCACCTCGACATTCATTATATCATAAACTTACATAAAGTAATTATAAATATTTAAAGATATATTATAACTTGACGAAGTTATATTACAATGATAAACTTACTTACAAATAGTTACTTATATTTTAACTAATATTCGATCCTTATGTATAGTTATAGCTATACTAGATGAACATTGAGGAAGGTGTACACATGACAAAACCAGATATTATTTCTATCCTACAAAATAAAATTACTCGGATTCCTTTAGAAAACAGTACAAATATATTGGTTGGACCGATTACTTTACCCGTGAATTTAGACGGAGAGACCATTACTTTTAAATGGTACAACTGGCTGAACACTACCGACGCAGAGCTTCTTGGTGATAGCAGTGAAGCAACCGCCGCTTTGATTTCCAAGTTACCATCCATGAGCCTTGCAGATGGACAGCAATCCAGTGTGTTAGTATATGGTGATTTCGAGGGTTCAGATGAAGCCTTGATTCGGATGCACAGCATTTGCCATACCGGCGATATTTTTGGCAGCAAACGTTGTGATTGTGGCTTCCAACTGCATCAGTCCATGAAAATGATCGTAGAACACGGTTCAGGTGCATTATTCTATCTTGCTAACCATGAAGGTAGAGGCATTGGACTGTTTAGCAAATCTTTAGCGTATCTTTTACAAGAAGAAGGATACGATACAGTTGAGGCTAATTTAGAGCTGGGTTTTGCTGATGATTCAAGAAATTATGAAGAAGCGATTAGCGTACTACAGCAATTACGTCATAAACCAGTCACGTTGATTACGAATAATCCGAAGAAATTGGAAGCTCTAAAGGCTGCAGGCATGAATGCTGTGAAAAGAGTAGCGCTCTGGGGAGATGTATCTTCTTTTAACGAGAAATACTTACGCACCAAAGTGGCTCGTTCAGGACATTTGGAGGCAGTGAAAGAGGCAAATCCAATTGTAGGAAGACTGGCTAAGTAAAAATTGAGGTAGTGCTTTTGCACTTCTTCAATTATAATGGGTTACTGGAACCCAACTTTAAGCTTAGTGAGGTACAATATGACTGCTATTCAAGTACAAGACTTACGAAAAACATTCAAAGTACAAAAAAACCGCGAAGGTCTCAAAGGGGCCTTCGCTGATTTGTTTAAAAGGGAGTATACGGAAGTAACTGCGGTGAAGGATATTTCCTTTTCCATTCCCGAAGGTGAGATTTGTGGTTATATCGGCGAGAACGGTGCTGGAAAATCAACCACGATCAAAATGCTCACGGGCATTCTCGTACCAACCTCAGGAAATCTTACGGTGGGTGGTTATGTTCCTTATTTGGAGCGCGAGAAATTCGTGAAGAATATCGGTGTGGTGTTCGGGCAACGCAGCCAGCTATGGTGGGACATAGGGGTCATTGAATCCTTCCAGCTGCTGCGCAAGGTATACCGGGTATCTGAACAAGACTTCAAGAAACGGCTGGATGAATTGGTCGAACGATTGCAGTTGCAAGAACTACTGAATCGTCCTGTTCGTAAGCTCAGTCTCGGTCAGCGGATGCGTTGTGAATTAGTCGCAGCATTACTTCATAACCCTTCGATTGTATTTCTGGACGAGCCAACCATTGGTTTAGACATTGTGGTGAAGTCAGAGATCCGTGAATTCCTTAAAGATATGAACCGTGAGCATGGAACAACCATACTGTTGACTACACATGACCTGCAAGATATTGAAGCACTTTGCTCGCGGGTGATTATGCTTGACGATGGTCGAATTATTTATGACGGCGGACTAGAAGATCTGAAACAGCGCTGGGGAACCGGACGTGAAGTTCAATTTCAATTCGGAAATGCAACGAAACTACAATTGCTTGAGCTTTGGACTGAAGGGATGCCAGTTACTTGGTCTGCAGATAACGATCTTGGAGCATCGGTTTGGATACCGTTGGATATCAATGTATCCGATGTTTTGGGACGGGTAGTAGGGAAAGCCGACATTACTGATATCAAAATCATTGAGACGAATACGGACGATATTGTTCGCAGTATTTATCAATCCGGGTCTGCGGATAAACCAGAGAAACAAGCTGCCGCTCTGAAGGATGAAAGAGAGGCTTTACATGTCTGATAAGCTTAATGCTTCAACAGCTATGTCCTCGTCCTCAGGAGGTTCGTCTTCAGGTGGTCCTCCAGAGAATAGTCGTAGATTACTATTTGGGGCGTACTTAGATTTTATACGGATCCGGTTCCTTACCATGCTTGCTTATCGGATTAACTACTACTCAGGTATTCTTATCTATTCACTGAATATCGGGGTTAACTATTTCACGTGGATGGCCATCTATGGTAATGGGGATTCACTTGGTGGTTTTACCGCAACGCAAATGACGTCTTATGTCGCTGTTTCTTGGATGGCTCGTGCGTTTTATTTTAATAATCTGGATCGTGAGATCTCTACGGATATAAGAGACGGAAGTATCGCAATCCAGTTTATAAGGCCCTATAACTATGTATTAGTCAAAATGATGCAAGGACTCGGAGAGGGAATGTTCCGCTTCCTCTTGTTTATGATTCCGGGTATGGCTATAGCGATGTTGTTGTTCCCGGTTCAATTACCAACAGCACCATCTGCTTGGGCAGGTTTTCTTGTAATGCTCTTTTTCAGCTTCTTGATTAATTCACAGATCAATATTATTACGGGGCTCTCGGCTTTCTTTGTTGAGAATAATGAGGGCATGATGCGTATGAAGCGGGTAATTGTTGATCTGTTCTCCGGTTTGATCGTGCCGATCAGTCTGTTTCCTGACTGGCTATCTTCTATACTTAAGGTGCTGCCGTTTCAGGCGATTACTTACTTGCCAGGTTCTGTATTTACAGGACGGGTGCAAGGGGTTGGGATTTGGAATGTACTGGGGATACAGATCGTTTGGTTCCTAGCCTTACTGATTCCGATTGTCTGGTTATATCATGCGGCGCGGCAGCGTCTCTTCGTGCAGGGAGGTTGAGGGAACGTGTATTACCTTGGATTATTAATTGAATATATTAAAAACTATATGAAGTCCCGGCTCACCTATCGCGCCGATTTTTGGGTAGAGGTCATATCAGATTTGCTCTTTCAGGCTACAAACTTTATCTTTATACTGGTAATCTTCATGCATACGGATAGCCTTGGCGGCTGGAATCAGAACGAAGTAGTGTTCGTCTATGGATTCTTTATGGTGCCTTTTGGGGTGTTTAGTTGTTTTGTGAATCTNNGTGAGATGGACCGTATTTTGACACGTCCGGCGCATAATCTGTTCCAGATTTTTTTGGAAAATGTTGATCCACCAGCACTAATGGGCTCATTCATAGGTATTATTATTATGGCCATTAGTGGCAGCAATCTGGGTCTTCCCTTTGAATGGTGGACGATACCGGCTCTGATCATTCTTACGTTAAGTGCCGTCGCCATCTATACTGGGATTTATACAACATTGACTTCATTGTCTTTCTATTCCGATGCTCCAACAGGTATTCTTCCGCTAATGTACAACATTCAGACTTATGGCCGTTATCCGGTAACGATTTACAATCGTGCTATTCAGGTGCTTTTAACTTGGGTTATCCCGTTTGCATTCGTCGGAGTCTATCCAGCAGCGCTCTTCCTGCAGCGTGAAAAAATGACGAGCCTTGCGCTAATGACACCAGTTGTAGGTGCGATATTCCTTGGGATTGGTCTGTTAGCTTGGAGTTACGGCGTAAGAAGATATAAGGGAGCGGGATCTTGAGTTAAGCTAGTGTCTTGTTATGTTGGAAAGGCTACCTTCGGGTAGTCTTTTTTTTTTTCCTAATTCATCAATATGCTAAAATCATTAATAACTACATTGGGGAGGAATCATAGATGAATGAGTTAGATATTTTACCAGAACCCGAAAACTTAAAAAAACTTTTGAAAATACTTTCATCTCTAAATATTGTCCTATGTCCAGAGGAATGGCTTCGCTATCATAGTTTTGTTTCTGAATTCGATAAGAATGTTTCCTTAGCATCGATCGATAATGGATCAGGCGATAATTTGTTTATTATTTTTGCACCTCAAGGAACGATAATTAAAGGATTTGATCATGAGTCAGAAGTAAGTCCATATGCGCGTGACGAACATGAAGTTTGGCCAGGGATCTATGAAGGAGTTCCAACCTCACTATTGTCTTTACTGGAAGATGAGGCGATAACTAAGGAAGATGTTACTTTTTGCTTTTGGCGTGAAAATAATGACTTGAGGTGGAAGAAGGGGGAGGTAGAGATTCCAGCAGGAGTAGAAGATGGTTCGGACTTTTTACTAGGAACTATTTTCCGTACTGCAGAGGACTTTGTGGAATTTGCCGAAGGTTTTTTTGAACTCACACTCCCCTTAGAGGTTGTTGCACAAGTTTATGAGGGTGCAGCCATTACAAAAGAGATGATCAAAGTGTTAAATCCTGATGGTGATATTGAGAAAATCCTTCAGGAGTTAACGGAGTTAGACTCATAGGTGCTTATTGATTTTGAACATAAGGTGGTGCGAAATGAAACTTTACATGGAAAAGCTGAATGCTGATGTTGCTAGGGATATTTTAAGCTGGCGATATGAACAACCATATGATTTTTACAACAATGAACAAACGCCTGAAGCCATAAGTGAAATGCTTGCAGATTCATATTTTTCCGTATTTGATGATAATAAAGAGTTAGTAGGGTTCTTCTGTACAGGAAGCTCAGCGCAGGTTCCAAATGAGTCATATACATATTCTCAGGAGTTTATAGATATTGGCTTAGGGATGAGACCAGAGTTTACAGGGCAGGGAAATGGGACTCTATTTTTCACAGCTGTTCTAAGCCAAATTGATTCAATGGTCGGGATAAGCTCGAAACGTCTGACAGTGGCAAAGTTTAATGATAGAGCGATACAATTGTATGAAAAATTGGGATTTAGCCGGGAAGCTGAATTCGTTAAAGGAAGTACTGTATTTATTGTTATGGTTAAAGTTGAAGCTTGATATCGTACTATTCTATTCTAATTGGGTAACAATTGTTGATTACTGGAAGGTGAAGAATGATCAATAAATGAAGGGCTGCCAACAGGCAGTCTTTTATTTATTGAACGGAAGTATTTCTTAATGACGAGCGAAAATAGGAAATAAAAAAAGAATAATTTCTCTTTATCGAAGTTTTATTTACATATATCATTTTACTAAGATATGAGGGGTGAAATCTGTACATAATCCAAGCGATCTTTATAACTCTCAAAACAATTTTGTGAGTGTGAGTTAGGTTCCACAGTAGGAGTACTTGGAGTGGAAGTGTTTAG
>DOJM01000402.1:3092-3302 GCA_003529225.1 Paenibacillus sp. | reverse complement strand
CCGTTTTGCAGTGCTTCGACTGCCATATCTGTTTCTTGAAAAGTAGTCAGGATCAATACTCGTACCTCTGGCCATTTTTGCTTAATAAGCTTGGTTGCTTCCGCACCGTCCATACCCGGCATATTTAAGTCCATCAGCACCACATGAGGTTGATCTTGCTCGCAGAAGCTTATTGCTTGTTCACCATTCTCTGCTAACCCTAGGATCTCA
>DOJM01000402.1:2744-3049 GCA_003529225.1 Paenibacillus sp. | reverse complement strand
CCCGGATATAAGGTTGATCGTCTACCAGTAGTAAGCGAACCGTTTCCTCTTGTATCTCTTCAAGCCTTGGTAAACTGCAAGTCACTAGGGTTCCTTCCCCTGGCTTAGAGTAGAGATACACTTGGCCTTGCAGGTTAGAAGCACGTTCCTTCATCGCGTTCACACCAAATCCTGCTTTTAAATCTTCAGTGCCTAATCCATTATCCTGCACTTCCAGTCGAATTAACTTCTCTTCGTAATGTAGGGTGATGACAATTTCACTGGCTTGACCATGACGAACAGCGTTGGTTATCGACTCTTGCAAT
>DOJM01000402.1:0-2684 GCA_003529225.1 Paenibacillus sp. | reverse complement strand
CATCTATCTTTTGCTCCCCATCCGGGGTGTTCACCTCAGAACGTAAAGTTTCTAGTCCCATAATAATTGAAGTATAGGAGTGACCCACCGTATCATGCAGATCTTTGGACAACCGATCTCGTTCTTCCAGAAGTGTCATACGCTCGACTTGTGAGATATACTGCTCCAAGACCGCATTCTGATCCTTAATGATTCCGCTCTGCTTGTGATTCACCACCAGTAAATGAAAAGCGAAACCAAGCGTATACACCAAACCAATATTCAGGATCATCGATACAGCATCCATTTGTTGTGACAATCTAGATNNGATCGGAGCTGACCAACGATAGGACTTCTGTGCACTATTGCTGGCAATCATAAAAGCGATAGGCAGAAAAGTTATATATGATTCAGGGAACAGAGCAGACAAATATAAGCATAGACCACCCGAAAGGAGGATCTCCGCGATCAGATAATACTTGTAATGCAACTGCAAAAAAAACCAAGGTACTGAAAAAGAGAGCACGCCCCAAACAAACGCGATCCAGAAAGGAATCGTAAAATCCTCCGAGAGATAACTCATGGTGATCATAAATGAAGTAGAAAAACAAATCCGTAACAGGAGGACGAGCCAATCGTACCAGAACCACTGTTTGACCAGATTAAACAAGACATTTCCCCCTATAAATTCTGCTGACTAGACCCTTATTATAGTGTAACCCCCTGAGGTCTTACTAGTTACAAAAGGTCATGATATGGGATGACACTAATGTTAGGGGTGTAATTACAGAATAGAAAAAAAGATGCCATCCCTTTAAGGGCAGCATCCCTTGATCAATCCTCTATCGATTTCTGGAATTAAAACTTAATTCGTGCAAATCCATTATTCGTCATTACATATCCCGCGCCGTTACCTACATAGATGAAATTAAAATCATCCTTCAGCTTAAAAGTATAATCCACTGCGAGCGTTTTAGGATTTAAAACATATGTGGCGGAGCCCGGAAAACCAAGCTCAATATTGCCATCCCGTAATCGGCTCAACGAAACAAAAAATTCTGTCTCATCTTGAAGAGGCACCGACTTAACCAATCCTTTGACATTATATAGGGACAGCTTACCATTGGCGTAAACCCCATAAACCTCACCAAGTGAGGAGACNNTGCAATATCTCTTCCCCATAGTAATTTACCTTTAGGGTTAAACCCGAACAACCGATTGCCTGTTTTTGGTATATTGGCACGGACTAATACTGTTCCATCAGAAAGTACGTGATTGTAAGACACTTCAGTATATGACTCAACAGGCAATTGATATGTAAACACTGAATTTAACGAAGAATCAAGCGCCTGAATTCGCGAACCTTTCCCGCCTCCGTAATTCGTTTGAATTAGGACACGATTTCCTTGCGCCAATACCGTTCCTTTATAAGATACATTTTTTATTTTAGTTCCATTTTTATTAATTAAAATTAGTGAACCCGCATAATTTCCATTATCATCAAAGTTACCTTGGGATGCAAAGACTAGACTCCCATTATCAAGTCTATATAAGTATCCCTCTGTCTGAGACAAATTCACTTTCCATTTCCGTTTTCCGTCTGGTCCCACCGCATAAATCTGAGTTGCGTCAGGTGAAAGGTTATCTGTAAAGGTTATGTATACCGTTCCATCTGGCGCCACTAAATAATCTTTTGATTCACGAAACATCGCTGTGCCAGGGTCTGCAAAGTTAACTGACCACTTTAGCTTCCCTGTCTGTGTATCATAGGATTTCAGCGTATCAACCAACCATACCTTAGTTTGGGTAGCATGCTCTTCCTTAGTGTGGAGATACACTGTATTTAATGATGGTATCTCCACAGGCCCCCCCTCTATGCTTTCTAATGCTCCCACAACATTCAGCTGACTCCATTGATAATTAGGTAATTTGGTTACTGTTCCAGCAGCTTCTACAGCAGTAGAAGCTAACGTACTTGCGTTAATCAGGAAGAGAGCAAGCAAGCCTGTAAATATTCCTTTTTTCAAAAATTATCAACCTTTCTTTCCATATTTAGTATGTATCTTGTTACTTTACTCCCTTTTTTTAGGGACAACAAGATCAGATTAAACATCTTTTTAAATGAAAGCCCTCATTGTGTTATTCTTGTTCCTACATTCAGTTCTCTATATGAATCATAAGCCGTACACCAAATCGTCGTATAATTAAGTCCAATTCACACCATAATGTACTAGAATTTTGACTTCTTGTTCGGAATGCTGTACATTACAAAGTGGACGAACAATCAACAAACCAAAATACTATAATGTTCGCATTTAGAGGTGTATATAATGAAAAAAGTATTCGATTATGAAGATATTCAGTTAATTCCTGCAAAATGTATCGTAAATAGCCGTTCTGAGTGTGATACAACAGTCACCTTAGGTGGTCATACTTTTAAATTACCTGTGGTACCCGCAAACATGCAAACCATCATAGATGAGAAGATCGCCAGCTTCTTAGCCCAAAATGGCTACTTCTACATTATGCATCGTTTTGAGCCGGAGAAGCGTACGTCTTTCATCAAGGACATGCACTCCCGCGGATTAATCGCATCCATTAGTGTCGGAGTCAAGGAAGAAGAATACGATTTCGTTGAACAATTAGCTAACGAACAATTGATTCCAGAATTCATTACGATCGATATAGCACATGGTCATTCCGAG
>DOJM01000507.1:5155-6641 GCA_003529225.1 Paenibacillus sp. | reverse complement strand
GGCTGCGGCAGCTTGCACCATTGGAATGAAGAGTCCTCTGATTGTCGATAAAGCGATAGTACACTATCCCAAGCACCGACCTGAAGCAGCAATTGCATAGCGTAGCTCAGATCAGGAAGAGCAGGCTTAATGTCAGAACGACTTGTTAAAATATGATGAATCGTTAGCATCCCCGGTCTGTACGGCAATATGGAGACAAGCCACTTCATGGCTGATTCAGTATCTCCAGCACGGCAAGACAAAGCCCAAAGATAACCGAGTATAGATGAACGTTCGGAAAGAACAGATGGATTATGAAGCAGCTGCTCAAGGGGGGCGAGGGTGTTTTCCCCCTCTTGCTGCTGAGCACAAGCAAGTAAAGCCTGCACAATGGTTTGAACGGCTAGTGGCAGCTGCGGAGCAAAAGAGAGAGTGGTCAGCCATTCAAACTCACGAGCATTGAGCGCCGCGGGCACAAGATAGCCTAAGGTCATTGGTGAGAGAGCGTGTACATGGTAGCAGGTCAATGCGATCAGACTTAACCTCTCTCCAGATAGCAGGCTTAGCGGGACAAGCTGTTTCCACGCATCCGTATAATCTGGTTTGAATTGTATAGCAGCCTCGTAGTGTTTCCACGCGTTTGGATATAGAAATAACTTCTCGCATACTTTGCCCGCTACTAGTTCTGTTCGATACGTTCCACTTCCCGAAGAAGATGGATATGGATGTGCTGTATCCCCGCTCTTCAGTGCTTGCTGCAAGAAGTGTCTAGCTTGGCTATGCTGTCCTTGTTCGAGTAAAAAAGCAGCATAACCCTCTAATAAATCAGTGAAATCTGGAAACAATAAGCACCCCGCATGAAAGACTTCCTCAGATTCCTGCGGCCTGTTACATCGTTGTAAGGCATAAGCAGTCTTTAGATAAATATCGGAGGCATACCCGGATTGGGTTGGGACTTCAGCGAGTAATGGAAGAAGTACATCTGCCGCTGCATGATATTGTTCCTGTTGATAATGCTCTGCCCCTAGTGCATAACGAAGGATTAGATGGTTTGGTTGAAGCTGCAGACCACTATTGATGAGAGCTAAATTGCGCTGGTNNCGCAGGAAGCTCCCAAATGCTGCTGGCCGTCTCCTCATGAATGATTCCACGAAAGCTGATTCTTCGATCATTTCTGAACAGGCGGCAGACATGATCGATAACAAAATCGGCTTCAGGGGCGTCACCGATATAGTGGATAATGGGTAGCCAATATCCGAAAATATGCGCTGCGTTCAGCAAATGCTGGAGCTGCTCCTTTCTCCAATGATCTATAGCCTCATCGGCATCAAGTACCAGAATCCAAGGGGAAGTTGCATGCTGCAGACTTAGGTTTCGTGCTTTCGAGAAATCATTCTCCCAAGTCATATCGATGATCTTTGCACCGAACTTAAGTGCTATGTCTATGCTATTATCCTCAGACCCGGTATCTACAATGATGATTTCTGATACGATTCCTTGCACAGAG
>DOJM01000507.1:3026-5143 GCA_003529225.1 Paenibacillus sp. | reverse complement strand
GTCATTCTTAATGATCATACAAAGTGTGATATCGGGTGTGGTCATAGGAAACGTCCCTCCTATTCTGAAACTTTGGGAAGCGGGAGAGCTAGGCGAACTCTTTTGACCGCTGGAGAATAGGTAGCTGAAGAGGACAATGAAGCAAGCAGACGATCCGCTAACAAAATCTGTGAACACCCCTGCTCAGATGCTTGATTAAATGCCGCGTCTATAGAAATGGGCTGCTCTGTGACATTTATCAGCTGTGCGGGNNTTCTAGGAGAATCCTGTTCTTAGTTACTTTGTAGTCTGGCAGATGAGCGTGGAACCAAACGTAAATCTCACTCTCTCGACCTGCACATTTCAGGGCTCGTAGTAGCCGGGCAATGACGGGAGTCGGTTCAGGATGAAGCTGTGCGGTTTTGGTGTAACAAGCAATGGCTTCGGTCTCATCACCCATTTCTTCACATAATTGACCCAGCATATAATAGGTTAAAAATGAACCGAATCCAGCCTCAGTATGGTAGCCGGGAGGAGCAGCTCCGATGACCAGCGCTTGTAGCAACACTACTTTGGCTTCTACAAAGGCACCTAATTGTAAGAGTAGAGCCCCTTTGATATGAGCTAAGTCTGGGTAATCCGGATGTGAGCTAATCCCACGGTCACAAGCTGCAAGTGCCTCAGGGTAATCTTTTAATTCAGCAAGAGAGCGAATTTCATATTTGTGCAGCAGGTGGATGTAACTTGTATCAGGTGGTGCCTCTTCTAGTGATTGTTGGATATGTTTTAGAGCAGGTTGATACTCCCCCAGACGCATATACTCAACAGCCATATTAAAATGGTGGAAAGGATCTTTAGGATTTAACCGTAGCTGTTCTTTCAGCAGCTCGACATTTCGTTTGATTTTATCTTTCTTGACTACTACCCCTTCTGCGTAACCATAATGATGAATGACTACAGTGGTCAAATGCATCGGTGCCTGGGGTTTAGCTGTTATGATGGCCTCAGCGATCTGTTCGTGAATGATACCGCTAAACCGGTACTTAGGGCGATTACGAAACATCCGAATAATCGGATTGACGGTGATCGTCTGTGAAGCGGGGGTTAGCCCTTTATGATTATGAATGCGTAGGAAAAATGCCTCGTACTCCATATGCTCAGCACATAGCAGTAATTCACCCTTGCTCTCCTCACTTAATTCCTCATCTGCATCTAGAACGAGAATCCATTGTCCATGGGCCTGCTGGAGACCTGCGTTGCGGGCTGCAGCAAAGTCGCCGCTCCAAGGGTGTTGTATGATTTTAGCCCCGAAGCTTAGGGCAATTTGAACCGTGGCGTCGGTGGATCCAGTATCGACTACAATGATCTCATCGACGACTCCGCGTACGCTTTTTAAACATTGGCTCAAGCTATCTCCTTCGTTCTTAACGATCATGCATAAGGAAATTAGTGGCTTTCTTCTTAAGCGGTTCATAGGGATGACCTCCCTTCGCTCTGACGGAAGCTCCACTGAGTGTGCCAAGGTGTACGATTCAGAAAGGTAATGGATTTATGGATAGCTCCGATATCCTCCTGCAATGGGCCATGGGCATGGGCATCATTTAAACTTTGTAGAGCATCTTCCATACTAAGCTTCGCTTGCTGAAGATAACAGAGGGATAAGCCGATCCTTGCGGATTCATGCTGAGGCTCTTGTTCCAGCGCTTGCTGAAACCATTCACAGGCTTCGGAATAATGCCCCTTGTCAAAGATTATCTCACCAATATAAAAAAGCACGTTTGCATCGGCGATCTTATCACGAACAAGTACCATAAATTCCTCTCCTGCGGCCTGCCAATCCCCTTCTTTATATAATGCTGTGGCAAATTCAGATCGATAGGCAGGGAACAGGTCCACTAAAGTATGACTAAGTGTGTGCTGATGCAGCTTTACGGATTGCCCAATGAGGTCTGAAAGGAATGAGGAATATAATGGATCTACCTCTATTTCTNNCAGGACATGCCACTTGTTGGCGTTGGGATCGCTCAATGTATTCCAGTCCAGAACGAAGTTCATTTGATGTATGGTTGAGCAAGTCCTTTTTAAATTCTCCATATTGTTCCCATTGGCAAATGGCCCAAAGGGTATACCACTGCTTT
>DOJM01000507.1:427-2974 GCA_003529225.1 Paenibacillus sp. | reverse complement strand
TATACCACTGCTTTTGATGCTCTAAATCATGGTTGTCTTGGGCAGCCAGTGAGGTTATTTGTCTTATAGCTATACATGCGTCTTCCTGCTTGCCGGTGATGATGAGTGAAGAAATGATCCAATTTGCAGTATCCAATTCCAATGGAAAAATATCTCGGGATAAGGTGGTTATGGTCTCATAAGCATTTATCTCATATAAACTGTCAATGATCGCGGATCTACTGATTGAAGTAGTTGGGGGAACGAGTTGGATCAGTAAAGTGGCGATTTCCTCATCAGGTACAGCTAGGCGTTGAAAAGCAGCAGCAATTCCCTGCAAGGCTGGCGTATATAAAGCATGGTGTTGAAGTGCACGATGAAAAAATCTCGCAGCATCCTCAAGAAGACCAAGCCGCTGTGAGATTAAACCCATACGGTATAGAGGGCGAAAGGTGCTCATTCCTTGCTCACATACATATTTTCCGCTAAGTACCTCATGTTCAGGAATGGACTCTGCAAGTTGATAGGCTAATTGCGCACGTTCCAAAAGTCCTTGGCTCTCCAAAGATTGCCCTAACAAAAAATGCAAATCAGGGTAGTCGCCATAACGCTCCAGTTCAATCATCAGCAAGGGGTCAATCGCATTCGTTTTTCCTTGAGCTTGATAAATTTTACAGAGATCCCTAATCATCGTAGGACGATAGGAGGCTTCGAGTGCTACATGGTGAAGGCCTTGACGAAGCAACGTCTCAGCTTCCTGAAGACGACCGTCCTGACAGCAGTTTACTGCCAAGTTATAGGCGTGGAAAGGATCATCCGGATATTCGGTTAAAGCGAGGTGCAGCAGGTGCCTATTTCGATTGATTTTATCTTTTCGTATCATGATTTCAGGTAAATATCCAAAGTGTATAATCTGAAGTTGACTGTGCTCAATCGCCGAGAGATTATGTTTGCTAAGGATTGAAGTGTCAATTCCCTCATGAATTCTTCCACTATATTGATAACCCTGTCCATTTCGGAATAAGCGGACTGCACTATGTTTTACCTTATCTTCAGGTCGAAAGCCTACCCAATTATCAATGTTTACTGTAAAAGCCTGAGCTTGTGTGTTCTGCAGCAGGCTGCGGAGTTCTGTAAGTGGGGTCTGCAAGCACTCATCGGCATCGAGGATAAGAATCCAATTCGTTGAGGCATGAACGAGCCCTTCATTGCGAGCTGCAGCGAAATCGTCTGTCCATTCCCGTTGTAAGACTCTAGCCCCGTGCGCTTCGGCAATAGCTATGGATTCGTCGGTAGAACCCGTATCGATCATCACAATTTCGTCAGCACCAGCTACGCTTGCGAGACAGTGGGGCAGGAGATCAGCTTCATCTTTTACGATGAGGTGGACACCAAGCGTAATATTATTCACGGTTGTTCCTCCTTGAAGGCATTATGTGTTTGTTGCACATATGTATAGCTGCTGACACAAGCATAAACGTCTCGGCGTCTTTATAGTTAAAGAAAAAGGACATGGATATCCATGTACTCTTTCTTGTTACAGCATATGATGGTCATCTGGATTACGTGCCCTGAGCATTGAAACTTACATTGATCGTGGATGCAGAGCCTGAATTGGCTGATTGATAGGATAGGCGGGTATATTTCAGGAATCTGGCTGGCACTATGACATCGATAGAGCCTGCTGCTAAAGGATTATCCCCCGTGGTATCGACGAAATAGTTCGTTCCATCAGCACTGATTTCCACACGTGTGTTGACTGGATTTGCCCCGGTATTGTTAATGAAGAAGGAATAGGTTCCCAGTACGCTCGTAGTAACAGCTGGTAGAGGTGTATAGNNCGTACCTGCTGTTATGGTTGCACCAAGCACACTAGTGATAGTACCGGCAGTGATTGTGGCGCCAAGTACGCTAGTAATGGTGCCATCAAGGATGTTGGTTATAGTACCTGCGGAAGACAAAGTACCTGCGGTGATCGTAGCGCCGAGCACGCTAGTAATGGTCCCGTTAAGGATATTAGTAACTGTACCTGCGGAGGACAAAGTACCCGCAGTGATCGTAGCACCAAGCACGCTAGTAATAGTGCCATCAAGGATATTGGTAACTGTTCCAGCGGAAGACAAAGTACCGGCAGTGATCGTGGCGCCGAGTACGCTAGTAATGGTGCCATCAAGGATATTGGTTATGGTACCTGCGGAAGACAAGGTACCCGCAGTGATCGTGGCGCCGAGTATGCTGGTAATGGTACCGTTTAAGATGTTAGTAACTGTTCCGGCGGAAGATAACGTACCTGCTGTTATGGTTGCCCCAAGCACACTAGTGATTGTACCCGCAGTGATTGTAGCACCAAGTACGCTAGTAATGGTGCCATCAAGGATATTGGTTATGGTTCCAGCGGAAGACAAAGTACCGGCAGTGATCGTGGCGCCGAGTACGCTAGTAATGGTGCCATCAAGGATATTGGTTATGGTTCCTGCGGAAGACAAGGTACCGGCAGTGATCGTAGCGCCGAGTACGCTAGTGATGGTGCCGTTTAAGATGTTAGTGACTGTTCCGGCGGAAGATAAC
>DOJM01000507.1:0-216 GCA_003529225.1 Paenibacillus sp. | reverse complement strand
ACCTGCGGAGGACAAAGTACCAGCTGTGATGGTAGCGCCGAGCACGCTGGAAATCGTACCATCTAGGATAATCGTCGTTAGATTTCCGCTTGGATCTGTAGTGAGCGGATGATCAATCTGCGAGGCATCCCGGCCGAATATAAGCGTTCGTAGATTATCAGGATTCGCTTGAAAAGAGCTATAGTTAGGCAAAGTTCCTCGTCCCATCCGTATAAA
>DOJM01000399.1:420-4741 GCA_003529225.1 Paenibacillus sp. | reverse complement strand
AGGAACTAAAAAGGGGCCAAATTTCCCAAAGGGACCCCGCAGAACTTAGGCTTGCCCCCCGGCAAAGCCGCCATAAGTATCGGAATACCCTAAATAACCGCCAGTATCCTTGGCATCATTAGAATTGTCACACTGGCTCTCCATCTCATGCTGGCAGAAGAAGCACTGACCACAGGCCACATTAAAGGGAATAATGACACGGTCGCCTTTCTTAACTTTAGTTACTTCAGGACCTACCTCTTCAACAATTCCCATAGGCTCATGACCAATAACATAGTCATCATGCATACCTGCAATTTCACCATTAAAAATGTGCAGATCTGAGCCACCAATCGCTGTAGAGGTGATCCGAACTATAATGTCATCCTTCTTTTCAAGCTTAGCATTAGCTACTTCTTTAACTTCCACTTTCTTTTTCCCTTGATAGGTTAATGCTTTCATGCTGGGTATTCGCTCCTTCGGGGACTGGTTTAGAGGATATACTGAACCGGCAAAAACGCCTTTCTATGTTATAACCCTAAGCCCTATCCTCTTATCCATGAAGAAGCGGAGAATACATCATAAGTGCGTAATTATCGGTTATAGCTTCATCTCCAACCAGCTCTCCGGTCCGTGTAAATACTTTTCGGCTAATCTTGTTACTGCGGATATACCCTCCCCAAGGTTCTAGGCTAATCCGATGATCACTTTCATACACTTCATATTCATAAAGGGACTGCTCATCGCATCTCCATTCCCCATGCAAATGGCTGTCATCCAGCCAGAGCTTTAATTGATACGTTTGATCCGTGTTATTCTTCACTTGAAGATCCAAATAATTATAAGAACAGGTGGCCCCGCTTCCAAAAGGCTGTGTACGCTGTTCATCTGGAAATACATCATAGCTGTGCCGATGTCGTTCCGTGACAGTAAGTGGAGTGTGCAAGGCCATCCAGTAGATCAGATTGGACAACTGGCACAGTCCCCCGCCAACTCCAGAATGGAAGCCACCATAATGNNATCCCGTCCAGATACCCTTTTCGCTTACTGGGCTTACCGATGCTTCTCCAATAGGAAAAAGTCTCCCCCGGGCGCACCATGAGCCCATCCAGTTTCGCTATCGCCAGACGTAAATTGGTTATTTTATTGTATTGAAGTACCATATCTACATTCCGTAGACTTCTTAATAACGGTGTAGCATGAGTCATCACTTCATTAGATAAAATTTCACTTGTAAGCTGCTTCGCCACCTTGCTGCGGCTAGTACACCATTTCAAATATCTTTTCCAAATAAAATATCGCTTTCCGGCAAATAGTCTAAGGCGAGAACGCTGAATAGGTTTCATGGCAGCCTGAGGTGTATTCATCTAGAACTGAACCTCGCTTTCAGCTCGTAACTGGGCGAATCTACCTCCTATTACCGCATTATGATGCTTAACGATCTCACTACTACTCAGAACCCCGTTATCAAAGGTGCTATGAGCATCTGAAACCAGTACACTCTTATACCCCATACTGTATGCGCGTCTTATCGTCGTATCTAGGCAGAACTCACTTTGCATCCCACAAATCACCAGATTCATGATCCCCAGCTTCTGTAGCTCATCTTGCAGTTCGGTTCGGTGAAAAGCATCCCAAGTAGGCTTCTCCACAATAACTTTGCCTTCCTGCGGTGTGATGCGGTGACTGATCTGCCATGTTGGCCATCCTTTTGTATATTCCTCATCTTCGCTGTGTTGAATATAAACTATTGGAGTACGTGCTATTCGAGCTTTTTGTTGAAGGGAGACAATCCTTTCCATCACAC
Source organism: Paenibacillus sp. (assembly GCA_003529225.1). GTDB lineage: Bacteria > Bacillota > Bacilli > Paenibacillales > Paenibacillaceae > Paenibacillus_AQ > Paenibacillus_AQ pseudetheri. Next base: position 2,955 of record DOJM01000399.1, on the reverse strand, counting down.
CCTCTTCATCGTACAGCTTTTGACCAGGATAGGAGAACATAGCTTCTTGAACATCGATAATTAATAGTGCAGTTGAATTTCCCATTAAGTACCTCCTGCAACTTTTATGAAAATCATACCAGATGATGAGACATTCTATCTACCTATTTAAAGACTCATATCAACAAAAAAAGGGCATCTGCTGAGCAGACACCCGTTACATTTCAATACTTTTTACTTGCCACGCTTATTATGCCAGATCAATGCATGCAGTTGCGGAAGTACACGCACTCTATTCATTTCTGGATCCAAGATTACTTTATTAAACAACCACTCCAGCCTTCCCAAAAGCCGAGCAGAAATGTCGCCCTCTTCAGTGACATCATCATTCCCAGGCTGCAGAAAGAGCTGCACATTTGGATATCGCTGATGAATATCTTTTGCATAATCAAAATCCTTATCATCAAATACAACGACTTTAAGACTTTGTGTGGAACGGCCCAGATTCTCCATCTTACTCATGATGTTATCTAGTATTTCCCAATTCGTCGTCATCCCTGAGCTTGGCGGCTTGGGACTGATGGTCAGCACATCCACGTCATTGAACCATTCCTGCCATTTACTGCCCTGAGTTTCTATTGCAGCTTGTATCCCTCGCTCATGTAGCAGGTTGATAAAAGTGCCCATTCCTTCACCAATCAAAGCAGGATTACCGCCTGAAATCGTAACACAGTCGAAATTATCTCCAGCTAACGCTAATAGTTCATTCATGATTTCATCCGCGGTCATCATTTGAACCTTATCCTTAGTAGTACCATCCCAAGTAAAAGCGGAGTCACACCAGCTGCAGCGATAATCGCAGCCATAGGTGCGGACAAACATCGTCTTCACACCAATTACCGCACCTTCACCTTGAATGGTCGGACCGAACATTTCAATTACGGGAATCTTACTCACAGTCGCAGCCTCCATACAAGCGGTAAGATGGCCCATCCTCAGGGATATCTTCAGCCAGCACCTCTGCCCAGGAGGTTGGTGTCTCCCACAGCTTTACAGCGTACAGCGGCAGTCCCGCTTGCTTCAGCTTATAAGCTATATAACAGGACATATTTTCAACTGTGGTGCGAAAAGACAGCAAAGCTACTTTGGAACCAGTATCCGTTAACGTCTCTAACACAGGTTCATTTCCCATAGCGAGAAAAGCGTGATCTAAACGATCTACGAGGCTTTGTTGTACTGTCATTTTGATATCGCTGAAATCAATGACGAAACCTTCATCAGAGTGACCTTCAGCGGTCATAGGTTTGCCCTTAAGCACTACTTCGAGCTTATAAGTATGTCCGTGCAGGTTGCTGCATTTGCCTTTGTGACCCACTAACTGATGTGCCGCATCGAACGTAAATATTTTGCAGACTGAGACCTCGTTAAGCATTAAGAGCTGACCTCCGTTCTCTCCGCCTCATATTGCTCAAGACCACGCTGACGCAATAGACAAGCTGGACAAGTTCCACAGCCACTGCCAACAATGCCGTTGTAACAAGTCAATGTGTGTTCGCGGATATAATCAAAATAACCCAGCTCATCGGCCATCTTCCACGTTTCTTTTTTATCCAGCCACATCAGCGGAGTGTGTATCGCAAACTCATAGTCCATGGATAAATTCAGCGTAACATTCAATGATTTCACAAATACATCACGGCAGTCCGGATACCCGCTAAAGTCTGTTTGGCAGACACCAGTGACGATATGGGAGTAACCTAACTGTTTAGCTAATATTGCGGAAAAAGATAAAAACAACAGATTTCGTCCATCCACAAACGTACTTGGGAGCTCATCCCCTTCACCAGCTACAATATCAATATCCTGACGGGTTAGTGCATTCGGTGCCAGCTGATTAAGCAGCCCCAGATCAAGAATATGCTGTTTTACATTAAACTTAGCTGCTATTTCTGTAGCAACTTCGATTTCAGCCGCATGACGCTGATTATAATTAAAGGTAACTACCTGCACTTCCTCAAACTGCTTCAAAGCCCAAACCAGGCAAGTGGTGCTATCTTGTCCGCCGCTAAATACGACGAGTGCTTTTTTGTTCATCTTTATCTCTCCTTATCAACTTGTTGGGATTAGCGGTTATCCACTTTTTCCGGATAGAGGTCGTGATTCATTAAGCGGTGCTCCGCTATTGCCTCATACTTCGTACCCGGTCTTCCATAGTTGCAATAAGGATCAATAGATATGCCTCCACGCGGAGTGAACTTGCCCCATACCTCAATGTAACGCGGGTCCATCAGTGAGATCAGATCATTCATAATAATGTTGACGCAGTCCTCATGAAAGTCACCGTGGTTACGGAAGCTAAACAGATACAGCTTTAATGATTTGGATTCCANNTGAACTTAACAAAATAATCACGCCCTGGATGCTTGTTATCAAACACCTCTAGAATTTCTGGATCATAACCGAACTTGTACTGCGTTCCCTGATTACCAAGCAAAGTGACTTCTTGCATTTCCTCTTTCACTCTTCCTTCTGACACGACAAAAAACCCCTCTCTTT
>DOJM01000399.1:0-299 GCA_003529225.1 Paenibacillus sp. | reverse complement strand
TGGAAAGAAGAACGAGATTTCGAAAACTTGGCTCCACTAAGAAGAAACGGAAGCAACGTCCGGGTTAAGGACTGCATCCGCTTATATGATTTAATATACTCTTAGTTTTTTATAGAGGGAGTTCGCGAACCTCTCCTGCACAATCCGTACAGACTTCTTCTTTAATCATATTGCGTCTTGAATATACCATGGTAATTTGCTTCTGACAAGTTCTACGCTTTGCCCGTCTTCCAAATCCAGAACGAAAGCACCACAGTCCATAAGAGCAAAAGCAGGCTTTCTAGGAGCAGTACTCCTTC
>DOJM01000579.1:2473-9884 GCA_003529225.1 Paenibacillus sp. | reverse complement strand
TGCTGTCCTCGTTCCGTAATTCGGGTAGGAGGCACTTGAACCAAGTCATTCAGAGGAGAATCCGCCAACAGACGGAAATCTGTGCCTTTAATGACGGCTCTGTCCTGCACAATATGATCTACACGCAAAGTCAAATCTCCGCCATAAGATTTACGAACGACCAAGTCTCCTAAATTCATTACAACCACCACCTCTACCCCATCGTATGGGCAAAGGCCTCAGTTGGTTCATAGCTAGCTATGTTTTTAGCTTATTCAATTCCAGCAGCCAACAGAACACCGCTCAATCGGGCGTATTCTTCTAGACTTAACGTTTCTCCACGACGAGTTGGTTCAATACCAGCTTCTGCGAGTAAAGCCTCCAGTCGCTCACGTCCCTCTTCAGGGAAGTAACGAGCCTTGAGATTGTTAGCAATCGTCTTGCGACGCTGTGTGAAAGAAGCTTGGACGACCTCAAAGAAGTGCTTCTCACTCTCAACTTCTACCGGTGGACACTCTCTTACCTTTAGACGGATTACAGCGGACTCCACATTAGGTTGAGGAATGAACACCGTACGCGGCACAATGCAGACGAGCTCAGGCTCGCTGTAGTACTGCACGGCAATGCTAAGGCTCCCGTATTCCTTCCCTCCCGGAGAAGCAGCCATACGCTCCGCAACCTCTTTCTGAATCATTACAACGATGTTATCAAGCGGAAGCTTCTCTTCAAGCAACTTCATCAGAATCGGAGTAGTTACATAATACGGCAGATTGGCAACTACGCATACCTTGTTCACAGATGCAAAATCTTCTTTGAACAGCTCCTGCAGATTTACATTCAGAACATCATCATTACGAACCTTAACATGCGGATAAGGGGAAAGTACGTCCCTTAAAATAGGAATCAGCCTACGGTCGATCTCCACAGCGGTCACCGCACCAGCGGTTAGCGCCAAACGCTCCGTCAGGGCACCAATCCCAGGACCGATTTCCAATGCCCCTGATTCACTATCTAGCCCAGCAGCGTCTACAATCTTGTCCAATATATTTTGATCAATCAAAAAATTCTGTCCTAAGCTCTTCTTGAACTTGAATCCATAACGTTGAATAATTTCTTTCGTCCGTTTTGGAGTCGAAATTTCCTCTCTACCACTCATGAAGTAATGCCCCCCTGATCAATTTGGGCGAGAGCTCCGGCAAATTCCTCCCGCGTAATTCCAAACATCGCCAGCCGCTTGTACAGCTGCTTACCATTACAATATCCGATTCCAAGCAAATTACCAAGTGCCATACGTCTTTCAGCTGCCCGAGGGTGTACAAGCATTCCAGAGGCCATTAGATCATCAAGTCCAATTAAAGCAGGTGCACCTTCAAAAGAGGTATGTACATTCCGCAGCGCATGACGAATCGCCTCTGGAGAAGCGTTCTCTACACCGATATCTCCCTTGCGGGTTGCGTCCTTCTCTGGAATGAAGGCATGCTTGCAGCCCGGCACCTTTGCGGACACAATCTTACGAATTCGTTCACCAGCGTGATCCGGATCAGTAAGGATAATCACTCCTCTGCGCTCCATAGCAAGCGCGATCTTCGCAATTACAGTCCGGTCTACAGCCGAGCCCCCTGTTTCGATCGTATCTGCTTCTACAGCGCGTTTAACAGCGACGGTATCACTCTTACCTTCAACGACAATTAATTCCTTAATCATATCTCTTGACTCCTTCCAAAAAAAGCAAAAAAGAAGAGGTTTCGCTCCTCTTCTTTTGGTTAAAGAATGTATAAGTGATGAGCGGTTGCTCTGCGATCAACGAAATGATCATCTGGCGTTCCTTAACGGTTATCATCACTATAGCTTATCAAAGAATAATTTGCAAAAGCTTCACCCTAGTTTAACTCCGGCTTCACAGGTCCAATCACATAAACGGCACGTGATTTACGACCGAAATTACGGACATGGCTCAGTGAATCGTAATAGACATCTACTTTATTGCCTTTAATGGCACCGCCAGTATCTTCTGCTCGGCGGAATCCAAGCCCCTCGATATATACCCACCAGCCAATAGGGATTACATTCGGGTCTACTGCAATTGTACGACCTTCCGTTACGCGTGTTCCGGAGGCAGTTTTGGTACCTATACCTGGGTCTTCTGATGAATAAGCAGTCATGGAGACGTTCTTAATCATCTTCTTGTACTCAAAGTCTACGCCAGCCTTGCTTGTGACGTTATTAGTCTTGGCGCTAACCTTAGCCGTTTTTGAAGTGGTGTTTGATTTGGAAGTTGTTGTAGTCTTAGCTACAGCCGGCTTAGGAAGTGCTTTGGTACCAACGGCAATAATCTTATCTTTCGTTACCGTTTGTACTTCCTTACCAATCATGCGCATAGAGGCCAGTTCTCCGTCTTGGTAGATCTTTTCAATATGCTGAATCATGACACCTGGTTTGCCTGCCTGTGCCACTCTAACTGTTCCCACAGTAAGGGAGGGGTCTGCTGTCTTGATGACTCTGAAGGGTAAGTTAGTTGTTCGCTGTACGGTCTGTTTGTTGATGCGAACAATCTTAACCTCCATGTTTGCAGAAATGGTGGTGTCTAACGAAGGGAAAATCTTATCATGACCTTCTAGGGTAATGCCCATTTTCTGAATTGCTTTACCAATTGTATCCTCGGTCGTATATAACGTTTTTGTTGCTCCATCCGCAGTAAAACTAATTTNNATAACGACACGGTCACCGTCTTTTATTTCATCACTCAGACCTAAAGATAGTTCATCATGCGGCTGCAGCGAAATTTGCTCTTTCTCCAACACATCACCAAGAAGCGCTTCCCGCGTTTCAAGCGTCTGTGTTTGCCCGTCTATTACTAAAAATAATTGTTTGCTACTTTGACCGTGTACGTACAGCAGAATAAGTAGCGCGATAGCGACTGAAATCACGCCTGCAAGTAAAAGTACGCGAGTATTTACTTGCTCCCACCGTAATGCGAAAGACCTGCTGGATGACTGCGAATCATGGGATACTTCTGGTTGGAATACGCCCATTCTCTCCATCCTCCTTACATAGCCCCGTCGTCAATTGTATATCATGAGGACTGAATTCCTTTGACGAAACTATTTGAGATTGTCACAGGACACGTTACGTAATAACTTAGCGTCTCCTGCTCATGGATCGCCTGCTCGGCACAGCTACTCCCACCCCTGTTATATAACAGTATGTGGGCAACATTCTATTTATTCAAAAATAAAAAAGCCTAAAAAGAGTTCAACTGAGGACTCTTTCGTGGCTTCTCCAATATCAGAATAGAGAATGCTTGTGCACGAGGTTGCCTCTCTTACTTGCGCTTACGGGGTTAGCTGTCGGGTTCGGACGAAAGAGAGACGCCCTATTTCGGGTCACCCGCTCATGGCGGTTGCCCTTAAATTCACCCCAAAGACCACGTGAAGAAATCAAATACTGTCCTACGGCACGTCTAAACCGTATTTAAAATACAGGCATGCGGCAGGTCAATATTGGTTCCCCCGTTCTCCATACGGAGACTCAGCGAGACGATCCATGAATCAATGGCTGTCACTATAACACAGCTCACATCACTGAAAAGATGATATCCTGTTTTGATGCATGTTGTAAAGGACGATTCAACCACGTTTACGCAAAAATATGGTTAAAATATTGTAATATTCAGCCGTTTTTATATTAAAAAAGTTTAATATATCGGCCATTCTCTATTTTTCGCCTGTTTTACTCCCGTTTTCACTCAATCCCAAATCGTTCCAGTGCGTTCGCATACGTTATTTTAGCCAATTCTTCCCATGTTAACCCTTTAATTTCAGCTGCTGCCTCTGCTACCAGCTTCACATGAGCGCTCTCATTTCGCTTCCCGCGGAAGGGGTGTGGAGTCAAATATGGAGCATCGGTTTCGATCAATAATCGGTCTAGTGGGGTCTGCGCAAGCACTTCTTTCGGCACTCTTGCATTTTTGAACGTAATGGGTCCTCCAAAGGATAAATGAAAACCGAGATTCAAGCACATTTTAGCTGTTTCCCAGCTTCCTGAGAACGAGTGCATCACGCCTCCAACCTCATTTGCTTTTTCCTCCCGTAAAATCCGTACAACATCCTCATGGGCATCACGATCATGAATACAAATCGGCATATTTAATTCACGGGCTAGTCCAATTTGCTTGCGAAAAACTTCATGTTGCACATCCTTGGGAGAAGTATCCCAGTAATAATCCAGTCCGATTTCACCAATAGCCACTACTTTTTTATGACTGCATAGAGAAGCGATCCAATCGAGATCTCCATCTTTCATATCAATCGCATCCTGAGGATGCCAACCCACTGCCGCATAAATATAATCATAAGATTCTGCCAGCTTCATCGTTGAAGGAATCGTCTCCCGATTAAATCCGATATTAATCATCTTGCTAACTCCTGCTTCTACAGCACGAGCGATAACTTCTTCGCGATCCTCGTCGAATTGAGGTGCATCCAGATGCGTATGTGTGTCAAACAGAAACATTTTAACCTTCACTCCTTGTTCTTTTTTAAATATAAGACAGTATAAGTTTCACACTATCCGTTATGTCTTAAATTTCTACTCTTCTTGTCAAAAATTCCATATTTTCTTGTATTATTTTGCAAAAATCTCTGCTATTGAAGCAGGCAATCGCGTAAGCGCATTTCTCAACTTATCCTGAGGAAAATAAAGATGATATCTGCCACGGTGAATGCCGCTAATAGAACGCACAATATCCGACACCTCTGAAATTTCCCGCAGATGATCATGCCGATCAAGCAGCAGAATTNGTTTATTGTCAAAAGCTTCTCCCGGACGGAACACATCATAGGGCAGATCTGTTGGAAAATCAATCTCCAAATCATATTCTGGGTGAAGTCCCGCTGCCTCAAAACTGCTGCGAATTTCAGTAATCATATCTGTATCGAGATTCTCCATCTCAACGTATTTATACAGTTTACGGTGAATAAAACGGGTACACAAGTCACTTAGTAGCTCATCTTTCTCAAGCGTCCACTGCATAAAAGCCGTCTGTACCAGTGCTTCATCCAGCATTAAATATTGCTTCACTGNNCCTTAGCTCTACGGAAAATTTGTCGTAAAATAATCTCTGAGCTGCGTGTCACCGGATGAAAATAGACTTGCCAGTACATTTGATAACGCGACATTAAATAATCTTCAATGGCATGCATTCCCGATTCTTTTACAACAACACGACCATTATAAGGACGCAGCATTCTTAAAATCCGATCAATGTCGATCGTTCCATAGTTTACACCTGTATAGTACGCATCACGCAGCAAATAATCCATGCGATCAGCATCTAACGGACTGGAAACCAGATTTACAACAATTTCATGCTCATAAGTTTTAGCGATTACAGAGGCTACTTTACGAGGGAAATCCTCCTCCACGTCACGTAAGATCTCAGTAATCTCTGTATCCTCCAGAATAATACGACAAGTCCAATCCTCATGATTCATTTCAAAAGCTTCTTCTATAGAATGGGAAAATGGACCATGCCCCAGATCATGCAGCAAGGCCGCACACAAGGTGAGCAGACTTTCTTCAGGAATCCAATCCTTATACCCGCTTCGTTCAAATTGCGAAATAATTCTACGTGTAATTTCGTACACCCCAAGGGAATGAGAAAACCGACTATGTTCTGCGCCATGAAAAGTGAGATACGAGGTACCCAGCTGGCGAATTCGGCGTAAACGCTGAAACTCCTTTGTATTTATTAGTCGCCAAATAATAGTATCCTGCACGTGAATATAATTGTGAACTGGATCTTTGAAAACCTTTTCTTCTGTGAGCGGCTGCTTCATGAGATCAACTCCTTTTTTAAATTTAATATGATTTTAACCAATATAAGTATATAATAAGTAATTATGTCGTACTTTGTCGAATAGTGACGTTTTTAGTCTTGGTAAAGTCGACAAAGTTTATTTTTTCGCTTTTTTTGGAATTCGTGATTGTTATAGGCAATTCAAAGTTTTCGTGAAAAAGTACTTAATTAACAGATGAAAAAAGGTTGACTGTTTTGGGAATCGTTGGTATTATAAATATCATAAAACAGTGAACAATGTCGAATAATGACGTTTTTGGAACATTGAGAGGAGTAACGATTGTTATGATGAAATCAACAGGAATAGTAAGAAAAGTAGACGAACTTGGACGGGTAGTTATTCCCATTGAATTGCGCCGTACTCTTGGCATTGGTGAGAAAGACGCACTTGAAATTTACGTTGATGGTGAGCGCATTATGCTTAAGAAATATGAGCCTGCCTGCATTTTCTGCGGCAACGCTGAGAACGTAACTTACTTCAAAGGAAAAATAGTTTGTCATGAATGCATTTCTACTATCCCTACCCCTGTGACAAACTAAAATAAATAGTATATAATAGAACTAATCAAATTGTTAATTCTAACCTTTTCATATCTCCTTGACCTCCCGTGACCGCGGGAGGTATTTTTTTCTGCAATCACCTGTGTTTCCCGCCCCAAAAGATGTCTGGAAGGATTTACTCCCCCCATGACACCTAATAATGATGGGTAATACGGTGAGAGCACGAAGTGAACCGAGTTTTCACCGTGATCTGGTCTATAATGGGCTTCCTTTTGGGAACCACCTTCAGGCAAGATCCTCGTCAGCCTCGTAATAACCTTCGCATCTTGTTAACCTCTTAGAATTAGAATCCATCAATAACACTTATTGCTGCTCAGCTTTATCCAGAAGTGCGTTATAAATATCCCGCTTTGACACACCACGATCAGACGCTGCTTTTTTCATAGCTTCTTTACGCGGCATATCTGCTGCTTCGTAATGAGCAACATGTTCTTCAATACTTAGCTGGCGCCACCAAGCCGATTCCGCCATTTCAGCATCTTCCTTGCTCTCGCCTTCAACGACAATGACATACTCACCAAGCGGTGGATGTTCAGCGAGCCAATCCGTACATTCCTCGATCGTCCCACGTAGAAACTCCTCATATCTCTTCGTCAGTTCACGAGCAAGCACAATTCGCCGATTGCCGAATGCTTCATGGAGATGAGCCAGTGTCTTCACCACGCGATGTGGAGATTCGTAGAACAGTATAGTCCCTTGCGCCGAACGAAGTGGGCTTAATACCGCACGGATATCTTTACGTTCTCGAGGTAAGAAGCCGATAAAAGTGAACGTAGTCGTAGGCAGACCAGAGGCAATTAATGCTGACAAAGCTGCGTTAGCTCCGGGTATAGGAATTACTGGTATACCGTGACTTATGGCAAGGNNGGGTCAGAAATGGCTGGTAAACCGGCATCGCTGACGAGAGCCAAATTTTTTCCTTCTATTATATAGCGGATAAGTTCAGGTCCACTGGCAGCCTTATTATGCTCATGATAACTGAACAGCATAGAGGGTGTAATTTCAAAATGGCTC
>DOJM01000579.1:392-2399 GCA_003529225.1 Paenibacillus sp. | reverse complement strand
CCCTGCAATGTGCGGACAGCACGATAAGTCATATCCTCTAAATTACCGATGGGTGTTGCCACCAAAAAGAGTGAACCGGTTGATTCCTGCTTATGTGTATTGTTATTGTTCTGAAAACTGCTTTGGCATGATATCGTCATGATTTACCCTCTTTAGCACCATAGTAGATGTCCATAATTTCTGGACAGTATTGATTGTCCTCATTATATACAATGAGTGGTGGATGTAAACGAACCTCCGGCTTACCATCACGTATCGCTTCGATTAATACCATGTTAGCCTCCAGATGCGCACGTGGATGTACAAAGCGAATAATCTTAGGCTCGAGCCTATATTTTCTCATAAGACTAATAATATCAACCAATCGTTGTGGCTTNNCAGGCTTGAATGACCTCCTCCAGTGTACACCCGATTTCATGACGTGCCATAGCCTGATGAGTGTTCAGCTTGAGGTCACTGCCGTTAAGCGGCATATAAGGAGGATTAACTGTTATCGCATCATATACGCCATGCCCTGCAACTTTATATAACTCACGTAAATCGCCTTCATGGATCACAACCTGATCCTGTAGCCCATTTAGAGCCACGCTACGGCGAGCCATATCTGCTAAACGGGGCTGAATTTCAATTCCTTCTATAGAAGCTTTAGTTCGGGTCGTCATCAAAATAGGAATTACACCATTTCCAGTACAAAGATCCAGGACTCTCCCACGAGGCGGAACGCTGGCGAAACGGGCAAGCAGTACAGCATCCATAGAAAAGCTGAATACTTCGTCACTTTGAATAATTCGCAAGTCATGCGTTAATAAATCATCCACCCGCTCCGTCGGCAACAAAGGAACAGATATATCGTTAAAAGAATTTGTCATGTAGTAATCTCCTAAATGTTTTGTTGAGCTGAGCTTCATTGGCTAAAATTCAAAAAAAACCGTAGGATCAATCTCCTACGGCTGGATATCCTCATTTATTAAGAAAAGAAAGACAGAACAGACAATCACCTTCCGTGCGTAAATGTCCAAAATAAACATTACAGATGTGAAAGCCTTCATGGTAAAGCCGGGCCAAGTTGTCATAACCTTCCCCGACAACCTCTTCTGTTCCCTCTCCGGCAGCTAAAAGAGCTTCCGCCTCCGCAGAATCTACGGTAGGATCCAAAGGTGCATCCCGCTTTAAAATTTTGCGAAGCTGTTCATTCTCCAGAGTTAACCTCTGATTAGCTTCCATCAGTTCTTTTACCGTCTGTTTCCATTCTCCAAGATTGGCGCGCATCGTTTCCATCTGTGCTTCCATATCCTGCATGTGTGCAAATATATTTTTCTTCTCCAAGTTTCCACCCCGAAAGTAACCTTATAATGGTTTACTTGACGACAACATCATCCATTGGAAGTTCCTTAACTTTGCCCACTTCAAACAACTGTACATGAACCGTACGGCTTCCGGCATTAAGTCCTACTACTTTGCCATCACCGAGTGAGGTCACGACAATCTTGCCGACCGCTGGCATTTCTTCCTTTACACTCTCATAATTGTCATGCTCAAATTTCAAACAACACATCAGACGTCCACAAAGTCCTGAAATCTTCGTCGGATTAAGTGACAGGTTCTGATCCTTCGCCATTTTAATGGATACGGGTTCAAAATCCCCTAACCAAGATGAACAACAAAGCACTCGCCCACAGGGTCCAAGTCCACCTAGCATTTTAGCCTCATCACGCATCCCAATTTGCCGTAGCTCAATGCGGGTCCGGAAGATACTTGCTAGATCTTTAACCAATTCTCTAAAGTCGACCCGCCCTTCGGCCGTAAAGTAAAATATAATCTTATTACGGTCAAAAGTAAACTCTACATCGACGAGCTTCATTTTGAGACCATGGTCGCGTATTTTATTTAAACAGGTGGTAAAAGCCTCTTTAGCGGCCCCTTTGTTCTCTTCAACTACGCGTGCGTCGGTTTCTCCGGCAATACGCATCACTTTTTTGAGGGGCAAAACTACGTCGGATTCTTCCA
>DOJM01000579.1:0-308 GCA_003529225.1 Paenibacillus sp. | reverse complement strand
CCAGTCGGATTAAAAACTGCTCCAGACACAACTGGGCATTGGCATTGGATCGCAGCTTCTTAGTGCTCTCTGCAGCAAATCCCATATAAGCCACCCATTGTTCCGCACTCCGCTCACGGGCATGCCTGGAAATAAAGTCTAACTGATCTATGAAAACGATACTCTCATGCTTACGATACAGGAAGTAAAGCATATCTTTAAACCACAGATGGAACATGCTGAAGAAGATATCCAAATGTTCAGCGAGTCCGGTCTTGACCAGCTTCTGCCCAGCAGTTGCTACAGCGTAGCTGCCCTTGCCTAAGGAC
>DOJM01000509.1 GCA_003529225.1 Paenibacillus sp. | reverse complement strand
CACACCTCCAACCACGAACAACAACATATTGCTAGGGTGATAAAAAGCGTTATAACATGTGTACAGCGTTTCTTTCGTGATCGTACTAATCGATTCTACCGTACCTGCAATGTCAATCCGAACCGGATGTTTCGAATACATCGCTTCAATAAGGCCAAAATACACGCGCCAGTCCGGATTATCAGCATACATATTGATTTCTTGACCAATAATTCCCTTTTCCTTTTCTACATTCTCATCTGTAAAATAAGGTCGCTGAACAAAATCAACGAGCGTACTAAGATTGGTCTCTATATTCTCTGTTGCTGAGAAAAGATAAACTGTCTGATCAAAGCTTGTAAAGGCATTANNAGGCTCCATTTGAAGCAAAGGTAGCAAAAATATCGCCTTCTGGCTCTTCGAACATTTTGTGCTCTAAAAAGTGAGCTATACCATCAGGAACAGTAGTCTCTTCTCCACCTGCGACATGAAAATGATTGTCAACGGAACCGTATTTAGTTGCAAATGTAGCATAGGTCTTTTTAAAGGTTGGTTTCGGCAACACATATACCTGAAGTCCGTTATCCATAACCTCATGATAAATGGTCTCTTGAAGTCTGTCATAATGAATTTGTTCCATCGTTATTCCTCCTTTCCTGTCAAGAAATAAATCGTATCCAGCTGAAAGGTTTCGGCGGCGGCTTTTACATCTTCAGCACCGATTTGTTCCACCTGCCCCAATAGCTGATCCGCTGTCCGTTCTTTTCCTGACAACTGGCGGTTGAAGTCGTAAGAGATCATTTCAAAAGCAGAATCCGGAATTTCGGAAAGCTGATTGCGAATCATAGCTTTGGTCTGACTCAGTTCCAGATCACTGATATTGCCAGCTTTCATCTCTTCCAATTGCTTCTCTATAATGTCCACGGCTTTGCCGTAATTTTGCGTTTCGATGCCTGATTGAATCGTTCCAATGCCCTTATGGCCGTCATAACGAGACGAAGCATAATATGCAAGGCTTGCCTTCTCACGTACGTTTACGAAGAGTTTAGAGTGGGGATACCCTCCTAATATTCCGTTGTACATAATTGCGGACGCGTATTTATCATCCTTATAAGTAATAGAGGTGCGTAGACCCAGATTCAACTTACCCTGACTGACATCCAGCTTCTCTTCTACAGTCCGCACCTCATTAACAGACACAGGTACGAACTTAGAGCTATATAAGCCCGCCTCGGACTGAACCCGTCCGAAATGACGCTGTACAAGCTTTTCTACTTCCTCAGCGGTTGTGTCTCCCACTACATAAAGATCAAGGATGGCATCATCCAGCCAGGAATTATAGGATTCATACAAACTTTTCGGAGTGATTTGATCCAGATCCGCTCTTTGCCCCAGAGGGTGAAGACGATATGGCTCGTTACGGCACATTTCCTCAATACAGCGTTCAGCAGCGTAACGTATCTTGTCATTTACGATGGACTCCAGCTTCTTGCGAACGGTTTCACGCTCTGTTGCAACATACGAAGGTCGGAAGCTGTCGTCTTTAACTAATGGACGAGTCAGTACTTCACCTAAGAAAGCGAAGGATTGTTCAAGTAAGCTCTCCTGGCTTTGCACAAAAGAGTCATTAATAGTATCCATGCGGAACTGAACGATTTGATAATCGCCTCTTTTATAAATATCAAACCCGAACCCAGCGCCATACAGCTCCTCCAAACGCTCGCGGAATTGCGTGGTCTCCGGATAAGTCGCGGTACCTCTGCGAAGCACGAATGGAGCTAGTGGAGTAGAGGTTACTGTCTTCTCATCAAGAGGGATCCCCGCATAAAGTGAGATCGCGTAGGTTTTGAACGCCTTGGTTGGCATAACGTGAATGCGCAAGCCTCCTACGGTGCCATGCTGAAATACATTATTAGTCAAGTCCAAAACTCCTTTACGGCGTGGATAGTTGCTCTACATCATGTTTATGAATTATTAACCATTCTAAACCATTCCAAAGTAAGGAAGCAACCGGAAGCCTCTTCCCGGTTGCTCTCTGAATTCTCTATCCTTCTTTTTTACATACAGAAAATATGCTGACCAATCGTCTTCACCTGAGGACGGGTCCAAATCCATTTAGAGGTCGCTGTTTTAGGATTGAAGTAATACAAACATCCACCTGAGGGGTCCCAACCGTTGAGTGCTTGCTGCACTGCTTTACGTGCTTGCTCATTGGGCTCCAGATAGATCTGACCATCGGCCACAGCTGTAAATGCTCCTGGTTGAAAAATAACGCCAGACGGCGTATTTGGGAAACTAGGTGATTTCACTCGGTTTAAAATGACCGCAGCAACAGCAACCTGACCTTCGAAAGGCTCACCTCTGGCTTNNAACGGCATTAGCCATGATCTTGAGATCATTCTCCGATAAGCCCATCGAATTACCTGAAGACAATCCTGGAGAATTCGTTTTATTGGACGTATTTGTTTTATTGCCAGTGTTATTCTGCGCTGTATTATTTCCCTTGCCCGTAGAAGGCTCAGTCGGCTTCCAGTTCTTCGTGGCGTTATATAGCTTCAGCTTAGTTTTGGCACCTACAATGCCATCAGACTTCATTCCGAATTTCCATTGAAACCATGTTACTGCATTCTTTGTTTTTGGCCCAAAATGACTGTCTATTTTTCCGGCATAATAACCTAAATGCTTTAATCGTCCCTGCAATTCATAGACATCCTGACCTGTGGACCCAAGTTTAATGGGTGTTGTACTGAAAGCCGGCAAGGCTTCTTCGTCAGGATTATTTAACTCGTGGACAAATGACGCAGCAGCACTTTGCTTGGTCTGAACAATGCCATTCCCCTTGAAAAACGTTCCTGCAAACGGCGCGGCAGCAAGTGCAAGAGTTAAAGCAGCAAATATCCACATCTTTTGTTTCTTCATAGGGTTCGCTCTACCTTTCTTTTGTAAGTTCTGCATGGATGGCTAAAGTTATTATGACGACTGTCAGCGCATCCTATGCATTACTAAAAAAGAAGAAATAGCTTTTCATTGTAATTGAGAATAATTATCAACTATAATCGAAATAAGAAAAACGTGGAGTTGATATGAATCATGAATTTAAAGGACCACATTTTACTGTGGAACCACGCATTAATTGAAATTATAGATATACGTCATACTTCTCAACATTACAGTGATATATATTCTNNTTGGATTATATTGTCAATGCATTACTAGCTGCACCAAGAGTCAAATAATTAGTCATTATATAAAAAGAAGCAGCCCCAAAGCCATATAATGGCTAATCAGGGTAGCTTCCTTTTTATAGTATAGTCCAAGCAGCAGGGGTCGTTTACACTTCTATCAGCATGAGTAAGGGGCCGTTCCCAAGTAGTACGGACTACTTGGAGACGACCCCTTTTTACTGTCCATTGAAGGCTAAAACCGACTTGTCCAGCTTAAGAACTGATCTTGTTATGCTGATACTGCTCAAGTGATACAAGCACCTCACGCGGCTTGCTGCCCTCGTAAGGCCCTATTACCCCACGAGCCTCCATAGAGTCAATCAAACGGGCTGCACGGGTGTAACCAACCCTCATCCGGCGCTGTAGCAGCGAGACTGAAGCCTGCTTCGCTTCAAGCACGATCGTAACGGCCTGCTCATATAATTCATCCTGCGGTTCCT